>CAZZYB010000291.1:0-5715 GCA_964658125.1 uncultured Acetobacteraceae bacterium
GCAGGACAACGAGGTGATCGCGATCGTCGAGCATCTGCTGGGCAAGGGGCGCGAGACGACGATCTACGATGCGCACATCAAACTTGATGAAATTTATGGGAGCAATTTGAGTTTTGTGATGTCTGCGTTGCCGCATATTGGGAAGCTTCTGGTGCGGAGTATCGATGAGCTGATTGCATCGGCGGATACGCTGGTGATTGCGCAGAAACCTTCGGCGGAGGCGCTCGCAAAGCTGCAGGCTAGTGGGTTGCCGATACTGGATCTGACGCGGTTGACGATCAAGGCGAAAGTTCCGGCTTAGGGCGATGAAGATCGTTCATGCGGTTTATAGCCTGGAGATGGGTGGGGCCGAAGTGCTGGTGTCGCAGCTGTGCCACATACAGCGGGCGGCGGGGCATGATGTTTCGGTATGCGCTTACTCGAAGCTGGGGGCGATTGGAGAGCGGCTGCGGGGTGAGGGGTTTGACGTTCGCGTGATGGGCGTGCGTCCCCCTTTGAAAGCGATGCAGTGGTACTACAAGCTGTTCCGCGAGTCGAAGCCGGATGTGGTGCATTGCCATAATGTGGCGCCTACGATACAGGCTTCTCTGAGCGCTCGGCTTGCGGGGGTGCGGCGGGTGATTACTACGAGGCACCGGTTGCCGCTGCCGTATGAGACTTCGAATGAGGCTAAGTACAGCTTGTTTGGCGGGTGGTTTTGCGACTGGGTCGCTTGTATCTGCGAGACGACGCGGCGGGACCAGTTGGGGGCTCCGCTAGCTCGAAAGAAAAAGGTTGTGACGGTCTATAACGGGACTACCGCGGTGGAGCGCGCGGGATTTGAGGGGCTGGGGAAGCGCGGTTTCACGATTGTTTTTATCGGGCGCCTCGCTCCGGTGAAGGATATTGGAACGTTGATTCGCGCGGTGGCTATTGCTGTGGAGCGCGTGCAGGAGTTGGTGTTCTGGGTCGTGGGGGATGGGGCTGAGCGTCCGAAAATGGAGGCTCTGGTGGCGGAACTTGGAATGGGTTCGCATGTGAAGTTCTGGGGGCAGCAGATGGATACGGCGCCGTTCTTTTCGGCGGCGGATGCGTTTGTGATGTCGTCGCTGTCGGAGGGGCTGCCGATGTCTTTGTTGCAGGCGATGAGTTTGGGGACGCCGGCGATTTTGACGGATGTGGATGGCAGCGGCGAGGTATTGCGGTTGACTGGCGGTGGGATGCTGGTGCCGGTGTCGGATGCTGTGGCGTTTGCGGAGGCGATTGTGAAGCTGGCGGGGGATGCGGCGTTGCAGGAAGAGTTTTCGCGGAAGGCGCTCAAGGCTTATGAGGAGCGGTTCACGCTGGAGAAGATGAACGACGGGTATATGGGGCTGTATCAGGGGTAGTGGAGGGGTGGGTTGGAACGAGCTGTGAGCTCAGAGCTGTTGAGCTTAGAGTCGTTCATCTGCGGGTCACTACAGTATGTCCCCTGAAAGACACATCAGCGCGAATAGAGTGATCGCAGTTGCCGCCACGACGAGCAAAGCGGTCCTTATCCAATGACGCTCCTCGACAGGTTGAATCAGGATCGTTGGCAGTTGGATCGGCGTAGACCGCGCCGTGGGTGACGGGTCGACATGGATGCGGGCGAAGCGGTCGGGAAGGCGTGAGGCGGGGAACCATCTGGCAGGCCTGTGGAAGGTGTATCCCGCCGCGCTCGTTATGTCGGCCGTTCTGCGATTCATGGAGCGAATGATCTTCATCGGCGATCTCCCTTCTGGAAAGAAAGGATCCGTTTAGATTGTACTGCTCTGTGGGTGGGCCATATCAAGGGTCGTGGTTGGGATAGGCCGGGCCTTCAGCCCTCGGATGCGTGGTGGCCTGGACTTTGTGAGTGTGCGTTTCCCCCCTTCCTCCCCGGCAAACACCGTCAGGTGCCGAATACTTCGTACACCGTCAACTGTGCTCGATCAGTATCCAGCAGATAGAAGACATAGTCGTAGGGGTGATACGCCCTGTCGTGGGCGGTCAGATTCAGATAGAAAAAGCAACGTGGACAATCTGTGACCGGGAGCTCATAGACCTTTCCGTTGAACATGGCGGCATTGAAGCCCTGCTTGAAGGGAAACTTTTGCAATAGGTTTTGAGCATCAGCGCCCTGCACATGGATTGTCGCGTACCACTCGTAGTCGTTATGAATTTTGCTGATAACAACAAAGTTTTTGATCCCGGTCTCTCTGATGATGGCGTGCTCTGGATACATATCGAACAGCCACCCCCAGTAAAGCCAAAGCCCAACGCTGATTGCGCTGATCAGGACAATCCCACTGCCGATGATGTACTTTCGTCGACTCAAACCATTGCCTCTGTAATGAAATAGTCTACGCGGCTCATTTGGCCACACAAGACATCTCGGAGTTTGACTTCTACTGGGCAAAGAGCGCTGCGCTATTGACTCAGAGTTTCGGTTCTAAGTTGAAGTGGCTCTCGCTGGGGGTGGCGGTGGCTTTCCAGGTCTTCCAGAGTGGGCCTTTGGTGAACAGGAAGCGGGAGAAGCCGGCGATGGCGGCGGCGTTCAGGACCAGCAATGCGCTGGCGGCCGAGCCCATCGGGATGCGAACTTTGAGGGGGGCGGCGGCCATCAGCCAGAAGATGAGTTGCAGGGCGGCGAAGATGGCGTACGGCGTGGAGTGGATGCCGATCATCGCTGAAGTGAGCAAAAGCAGGATGAAAAAGTAGGGGACCACCAGGCGCAGGAGTTTGTGAGAGACGAGTTGGAAGAGGACTCGGTTTTTTGGGGTAAGGAGCCAGGGGGCAAGGGCTATGAGCTGGAAGTTTCCGGCTAAGGTGCGGACCTTACGTTGGAACTCTCCGGCGGAGGATGCGGGCCAGGTGTCCGTGACGAAGGCGGTGCGTTCGAGCACGCTGCGGTAGCCCTGGCGAATGATCGATAGGGGCTGGAACATGTCGTCGAGGATGATGCCGGGAGGGGCGATGGCGGCGGCGGAGCGGCGGACGGCGTAGAAGCCTCCGTAGACGCCGCAGGGCGAGTCGACGGCGGCTTCGCAGTTGCGGATCCACTGCTCGTACTTCCAGTAAAGGCCGCTGACGGCGGAGGCGGTGGCGTCATGGCCTACGGTGTTGAGGAGGAGCTCGCCGGCTACGCAGCCGATGGTGATGTCGGTGAAGTTGGAGAGCAGGGCGTCGAGAGCTCCGGGGGCGATGATGGGCCGGATGTCGACGAAGAGGAGGATTTCGGCCGTGGCGGCGGCGATGGCGTGGTTGAGGGCCACGGCCTTGCCGCTGTGCTCGTCGAGGATGATGGTGCGGAGGCGAGGGTCGGATGTCTTACGGAGGATCTGAGGTGTGGTGTCGGTGGAGCCGTCGGAGACGATGATGATTTCGTGGACTAAGTGTGGATCGAGGGTGAGAAGGTGGGTTATCTTCGCGGGGAGCATGAGGGCTCCGTTGTGGACGGCCATGATGATGCTGATGGGAGGCTGTCCGGACGGTGGCCAGGGGGCGCGGCGCCAGGGGCGGGGGTGCAGGCGGGCCAATAAGGCGATTGCGAGAGGGTAGCCGGCGTAGGTGTAGAGGATGATCGCCAGCGAGAGCCAGAAGAGCAGCCTCATTGCGCTCCCCGGCGGCGAATGATGGTCTTGATGGTTTCGAACATGATGAAGAGGTCGAGGCCGAGGGACATGTGTTTGAGGTAGTAGAGGTCGTATTCGAGCTTTTCGCGGGTTTCGGCGAGGGTCGCGCCGTAGCCGTAGCGGATCTGCGCCCAGCCGGTAAGGCCGGGGCGGATGAGGTGGCGGAGATAGTAGAAAGGCAAGTTTTCCGAGAGCATGGGGATGAACTCGGGACGCTCGGGGCGGGGACCTACAAAGTCCATATCGCCGCGGAGAATGTTCCAAAGCTGGGGGATCTCGTCGAGTCGGGTCTTGCGCATGAACATGCCGACGCGTGTGACTCGGGGATCATTCTTGGTGGCCCACTGCGCACCGGCAGCTTCGGCATCGGTGCGCATGGTGCGGAATTTGATGACGTTGAAAGTCTTGCCGCCGACGCCTACGCGGGTCTGCCGAAAGAAGACGGGGCCGGGTGACGAGAGGCGGACCATCAGCATGATGATGGGGATGAAGGGCAGGCACAGGGCAAGCCCGATGGCTGCGGCGCACATCGAGATCACGCGGCGGGTGAATTGCTGCGACGAGCGAATGCGGAAACCTTCGCTGTAGAGGAAGCTGCTGGGACGAAGGCCGTCTAACTGGATTTTTCCGGAGAGACGTTCGCGGAGGGTGCCTACTTCTTCTACGGCGATGCCCTGGAATCGGAGCGCGAGAAGGGCTTCGGTGGGGAGCTCGCCGCGCTGGCCTTCCATGGCGACGATGATGCGGTGGACCGGCTTCGGGCGTGCGGCGAGGCGGGCGAGGGAGTCGATCCAGATGGCTTTGCGTTCACCCTGGGGAGCGGAGATCTCTTCCCACTGGACGACTTCCATGCCGATGTCGGGGCGGGCCTGGATGGCGGCGACGATGGATTTGGCGAAGTCTTCGCAGCCGAGGACGAAGACGCGTTCGCGGAAGAGTTCGCGGTTGACGATCCACTCGTAGAAGCGACGCCAGGCTAACAGGGCGGGGATGAGGAGGACGAACCCGGCGACGTAGGCGCGTCCGCGCCAGAGTGCGGCGTCGGGGAAGAAGTAGAGGAGGGCGGAAAGGATGAAACAGTCGAAGCCCAGGACGAGAAGGATACGGAAGTAGATTTCCTTGCGGGCCGAGACGATCTGGGGTTCGTAGAGGTCGAGGTAGTAGGAGAGGATGAGGGTGAGGGCGGTTACCCCAGCAATTTTGACGAGGCCGTACTCGTACATCAGGACGATGTAGGGATCGCCTTCCGGGAGGACGAGGAAGGTCGCGAGGAGAAAGCAGCCGAAGACCAGAAACGCTTCACCCAGAACCAGAATTACGGTTCGTGTTGGGTAGTAGACGTTGAAGAACCGTATCACTTCGACCCTGCTCCCGGTTACTGTTCGACGGCGTCGTAGCTATCGTAACTGTCATAGCCGTAGTAGCCGCCGCTGGAGGAGGGCTTGACTACGGCGTTGAGAACGAAACCGAGGATCGTGGAGGCTTTCAGCTCTGTGAGGGCGCGTTGCGCGACTTCGAATTTTGTGACTCCGGCGCGGGCGACGAGGAGGACACCATCGCAGGCGCGGGAGAGATTGACACCGTCGGCAACGAGGTTGACGGGGGAAGAGTCGACGACGATCCAGTCGAACAAGGGCGAGACTGCGGCGATGAGCTCCCCGAAGCGGTGGTTACCGGAGAGGTCGGCTGCTTTGTCGGAGTCTTTGCCGGCACCGATGAAGGTGATGGAGTCGAGGCCGTGTTGCAGGAGACCGCTTTCAGTGGGATTGGGGCGCTGGAGGATGTCCTGGATGGAGGCGTTCCCCGCCAGGAAGTCGGTCAGCCCGGGCTCGGGGCTGCAACCGAGAACATGATGCAGTGAGGAGCGTCGCATATCGCCGTCGATCAGCAGGACACGGCTGGCCTTGTGACGCGCGAAGGAGACGGCGAGATTTGCAGCGACAAAGGTTTTGCCTTCCTGGGGCAGACCGCTGCTGACCAGGATGGACTTGAGGGTGTTGAGGTCGCGGAACTCCTGCATGCGGGAGCGCAGGCTGCGGAACTGTTCCACGGCGCGGCCGCGGGGTTCGAGCGCAGGCAGGTGATGGAACGATGGAGTCCA
>CAZZYB010000292.1:0-5698 GCA_964658125.1 uncultured Acetobacteraceae bacterium
CCCTCGACCGCAGCGGCACCGCCTCCGACCCCTCCCTCAAACCCGGAGACGTCCTCACCGTCCACCAGGTCACCGGCTGGAACGACATCGGCGCCTCCGTCCACATCAACGGCGAAGTAGCCTACCCCGGCACCTACGGCCTTCAGGAAGGTGAACGCCTCAGCTCCGTCCTGCGCCGTGCCGGAGGCTTCCGCGCCACCGCGTATCCGGACGGCGCCATCCTCCTCCGCCTGCAGGTCCGCGACCTCGAAGAAAAGGGCCGCCTCGAGCTCATCCACCAGATCGAAACCACCTCCGTAGCCGCCAAACTCGGCAGCAACGTCTCCGGCACCGACCAGGCTTCCGAGCTTCAACTCCTCACCCAGCAACAGGACCAGGTCCTGCAACGCCTCCGCGCGCAACCCGCCACCGGCCGCCTCGTCATCCGCATCGCCGCCGACATCAACTCCTGGGAAAATACCGCCGCCGACATCGAGATGCGCAGCGGCGACATTCTCATCATCCCCAAGCGCCCCGGCTTCGTCCTCGTCAGCGGACAGGTCTACAACGCCTCCGCCATCACCTTCGTCCCGGGCCACGACGCCGGCTGGTATCTCAAGCGCTCCGGCGGCACCACCGACTTCGCCAACAACAAGGAAATTTTCATCGTCCGCGCCAACGGCGACGTCATCGGCCGCCGTTCCGGCAACTGGCATCAGGACGTACTCTCCACCAAACTCAACGCCGGCGACGTCATCGTCGTCCCGCAAAAAATCATCGGCGGCTCCATGTTCTGGAAGAACATGCTCACCACCGCCCAACTCTTGTCCTCGGTCGCGATCCCTCTGGCGATCGCAGGAATCTAGCGCATGACCAGTCCCGCGCCCAATCCCGCCACCCCACCCGCCTGGGCCAGAAACGCCGCCTGCCTCTGGGACCACCGCCGCACCCTCATCCGGGCCGCCATCATCGCGCTCGTCCTCAGTACCACCCTCGCCTTTCTGCTCCCCAGGCGTTACGAGTCCGGCACCAGCCTCATGCCTCCCGACCAGTCCACCGGCAGCGCAGCCATGCTCGCCGCCCTCATGGGCCGCGCCGGTACAACCGGCCTCGGTGCCCTCGCCGGAAACATTCTCGGCGTCAAGAGCAACGGGGACCTCCTCATCGACCTTCTCCACAGCGGCAGCGTTGCCAGCACCCTCGCGGACCGCTTCCACCTCCAGCAGGTCTACAAAAAGCGCTACATGCGCGACACCCTCAAGCAACTCGCCAACCGCACGCAAATCACCGAGAACAAAAAAAGCGGCCTCATCACGGTCGTCGTCACAGACACCGACCGCCAGCGCGCGCAACAACTCGCCGCAGCCTACGCCGAAGAACTCAACAAGCTCCTCGCCCGCGTCAGCACGTCCTCCGCCCGCCGCGAGCGCGAGTTCATCGAGCAGCGCCAGACCGCCGTCCTCGCCGAACTCAACGACGCCCAACAGCAGCTCAGCCAGTTCTCCAGCAGCACCTCCACCATCGACATCAAGGCCCAGACCCAGGCCACCGTCGACGCCGGCGCCAAGCTCCAGGCCCAGCAAATCGTCGCCCAGTCCGAACTCGAATCTCTCCGCCAGATCTACGGCGACGACAACGTCCGCGTCCGCTCCGCCCGCGAGCGCATCGGAGTCCTCAACCGCGAACTCAACAAAATCGGCGGCTCCGCCAACGACACCGCACCCTCGACCGGCGAGCTCTACCCACCCCTCCGCCGCCTCCCCGCACTCGGCGTCCGCTACGCCAACTTCTACCGCCGCGTCCGCGTCCAGGAAGCCGTCTACGACCTGCTCTCCGCCGAATACGAAACCGCCCGCATCCAGGAAGCCAAGGAAATCCCCACGGTCAGCGTAGTCGACGCCGCCGGCTGGCCCGAGAAAAAATCCTTCCCCCCACGCCTCTACATCATGCTCGGCGGAACCCTCCCCGCCGTCATCCTCACATCCTTCACCATCCTCCTCCAACGCAACTGGCGCGCCATGGACGAAGCCGACGACCTCAAAGCCCTCCTCCGCCACATCCGCCCAGGTACCCCAAGGCTTCAGCCTTGGGTTTCACAGGAGGACCACAAATCCGGGCTTCAGCCCCCCGAGGACGTCAGCCCATGACCCGCCTCCGATCTCCCCTCTCGAACGCGACCTACGGCATAGCCGAGTACGTCTCCCTCCCCGCGCTCATGCTCTGCTCCGCACCCTTTCTGCTCCATCATCTCGGAGTAGAGCAATACGCCATCTGGCTCCTCGCCAGCGCCGCCGTCACCGGTGGAACGCTCCTCTCCGTAGGCTTCGGAGACGCCGCCGTCAAGTACATCTCTGCCTGCCGAGGCAGCAACGACCACTCTGATGTCGAGCGCATCATCCGCACTCTCTTCGCCATCAACCTCACCCTCGGCGCCGTCATCGCCGCCGCCCTCTGGCTGCTGCTCCCAATCCTCGTCTCCCACCTCCCGCACTCCGACGCAACCCTCCGCCTCAACTACCAGCGTTCCCTCGCCATCGGCTGCATCCTGCTCCTCGTCAAAGCGGTCGAAAGCGTCTTCCTGTGCACCCAGCGCGCCTGTGAGCGTTACGACATCGCCGCCCGCTTCACCGTCGCCACCCGCACCGCCACCATCCTCGCGGCCGTCATCATCGCCGGCACGGGCCGCGGAACCGTCACCATCATGCTCGCCACGCTGCTGATCGCAGTCATCAGCCTCGCCCTCCAGATGGCCGTCCTCCATCATCACCTCGCACTCTCAAGCCTTCTCCCCACCTGGCACCTCGACTGGATCCGCGAGCTCTCCAGCTTCGGAGCCTTCAGTTGGCTACAGGGCCTCGTAGGCCTGCTCACCGGACAAGCCGACCGCTTCCTCGTCGGCTACCTCCTCGGCGCGCAATCGCTCGCGTACTACAGCATCTGCGTGCAGATGGCGCTGCCCATCCACGGCATCGCCAACGCCGGCTTGCAGGTCCTCTTTCCGTACCTCGCCGCTCGCCTTGGCATCCTCAGCGTCAGCGCCATGCGCCGAAAGTTTGCCCTCGCCTTCGCGGCGAACGCCGCCGTGGTCGCACTCCTCGCAGTACCCCTCATCGTGTGGGGCCGCCTTCTCCTGCGAAGCTGGCTCGGCGAAGACTTCGCAGCGCACGCCGCTTTAGCGCTCACGATCACCGCATGTTCCTTCGCCCTGGTCGGTTTGAATGTCACCGGCTTCTATGTGCTCATGGCGCTGGGCCGGATCAAACTCCTCGCCTTCACCAACCTCGCCGCCGCTCTCGCCATGCTCGTTGCGATAGCCTATCTCGCCCCCCGTTTCGGCATCGTCGGCGCTGCCTCAGCGCGCCTTGTCTTCGGACTTATCCTCCTCTCCATCTACGGTCCATTGCAGAAGGCACTGCGCAACCCTCAAAGCGCCCGCGGAGAAGCTCCCGCCATGTTGGAGGCCCTATGACCCTCGCCAGTCATGTCGTCCCTCCCAGCTCAAGCGCGGCCATAGCCGTGACCGACCTCCGCGTAGTGAGCAGGCCGTTGCATCTGTTCGCCGGGTTCTTCTTTGCCTATAGGTTCTGCTTCACCTATCTCGGCTTCCAATCCGACCCGCGCACCGGGACGATGGCAAATCTCGCCTGCAGCAGCTTGCTGCTCGCTTTTGCTCTCTTCTACACATTCGGAGACAACAACTTCTCGCTGCGTCATCTGCTCTCAAGCCGGGTGCTGCGTTGGCTGGTGGCCTACCTCGCGGTCTCAGGCCTCAGCCTGTGTTGGACGGCCGCATCCTCTGTCGTCGACGCCGCCGGCCAGTGGGCGGGTATGGCCATGGAGGCAGCAACCGTCATGCTGCTTGTCACCAAACCCGCCGCAGCGCAGAAGACCGACGCCCTCATGAAGGGCTTCGTCGCCGGCATCCTGTTCGTCTCCGTCGTCGCCTGGATCGCTCCGCAGACAGACGATCTACGCATCGGCAATTACGATTTCCTCCATCCCAACATCCTCGGTATGGATTGCGTCATAGCCTTCTTCCTCGCGCAATATCTCTCGCTCAAAAAGCCCGCATGGAAATGGTGTTGCCTGGCCCTCGGCGCCACCCTGTTGCGCACCTTCAGCAAGACCTCCATCATCGCTTTTCTGATCGCCGAATCCTTCTACCTGTTGCGCGAGAAACAGATTTCACGCTGGATGAAGATCAAAATTGCCGCTGTCGCCGCAATCGTTCTGGCCGCATTCGCCACGTTGGCCCAGGCCTATCTCGCCGGGTACGTCACCATGGGAAGCGGCAATCCCACCGAAACCCTCACCGGCCGCACGGTGATCTGGGCATTCGCCTCCAGCACCGCAATGGAGCGGCCATGGTTCGGACACGGCTTCTATTCCTTCCGCGCTCTCGCTCCCAGCTTCGGCACCTTCCAACCCTGGCACGCGCACAACGAAATGCTCCAGCAATTCTTCGAGTACGGTGTACTCGGCGTCGCCGTCACAATCGCTCTCTATCTCTCGTTGTTCCTCGCTGCGAAGCGTAGCTCGGCGCTCGACTATCGCAGCCTCGTGATGGTCATCATGCTCTTTGTTCTGATCCACGGACTTACCGAGTCCCTCAACTTCGACCTCACATTCCCCCTTTGGCTCGCCGCGGCGCTCGCCGTCACTCTAGCTCAACCTGCCGAGACAGCCACATCATGATCAAAATCTCCGTCGTCACTCCATCACTCAACCAGGGCAGCTTCCTCGACGAGACCCTGCAAAGCGTTCGCGCCCAGGCCTACGCTCACACTGAGCAACTCGTTCTCGACGGCGGCTCCACGGACGGCACACTCGACCTGCTCCAATCGCGCACCGGCCCCGAATGGCAGCATCTGCATTGGATATCCGAGCCGGACGGCGGCTGTACCCAGGCCCTCAACAAGGGCACTCGCATGGCCACCGGAGACGTCATCGGCTGGCTGAACTCCGACGACCGCTACCGCCCCGGCTGCTTCGAAACCGTCGCCAAAGTCTTCGCCGAGAACCCCCACGTCGACGTCCTCTACGGCGACTTCACCCTCATAGACGAGAAGGGAACCCACCTCCGCGTCCGCCGCGAAATAGAGTTCAGCCGCCTCGTGCTTTACTACCACCGCATCTCGCCCGTCCCCTCCACGGCTACATTCTTTCGCCGCAGGATTTTCGACGAAGGAAACTTTTTCGACGAGTCCCTGCAGTTCGCAATGGACTACGAATTCTTCGTTCGTCTCGCAAACAAGGGCTACCGCTTCAAGCACATTCACGCCTTGCTCGCCGACTTCCGTCTGCACCCCACCAGCAAGACCTGTGCCACCGGCGCGCGCCAACTCGCAGAGACCCGCATGACCATGCAGAAATACTCACCCGTCGCTCTCTCAGTCGGGAACCAGACCGTGCGGACGCTGTGCCTTGGCGCCTGTCGATTCGCCGCCGCCACCGCCCGCTACGTGGAGAAGCTTCTCCGCGGCTACTACCTGCCCGATCGCTTCATCGAGCGCGACCGCCCAGTCCAAGCCCGCCGCCCCGCCCGTCGCCGCCATCAAGCCCGTGCGCGACACCTACTTCGGCACCACCGTCACCGATCCCTACCGCTGGATGGAAAAGCTGGACGACCCGAAGGTCAAGTCCTGGTTCCGGGGGCAGGCCGACTACACGAACACAGTCCTGAGCCGCATTCCCGGACGCGCCGCCCTGCTCGCCCGCC
>CAZZYB010000293.1:0-5685 GCA_964658125.1 uncultured Acetobacteraceae bacterium
AGCCACTCGAACGCGGTTTACAGAACCCAGCCACTCGAATGCAGTTTACGAAATCTCAGCGGCACGCGCTTCGTGTCTACCCCGACTCTGCGCCAAAGGCGCGTCCTATCCCAGCCTAGGGCAACGCCCTGGGTTTGCAGGGCGGAACGGCTTCGAGGACTGAAGGTCCGATCTATCCTTCAGACCGCGAGAAACGCTTGACACGCCATGTAGAATAAAAGCAGAGGCAGGACAAGGTCGAGCACCACATCGCTCCCGAAATCCAGCCGCTAAATCCAACGTTATGAGGACTTTGAATATAAGTGGCTTGAAATCAAGAGTATAAACCCGTCCCAGACCGAAGTCCAAAGCTAACCTACCTGCTTTGAAGACTTTGACCCCAAAAGTATAGGGGGGAGGAGGGGGAGGGGGGCCACCCATCGGACTCATAATGAAGACGTTCTACATCGAAACATTCGGCTGCCAGATGAACGCCCACGACTCCGAAAAAGTCGTAGGAACCCTCGTCCAGGAAGGCTACTCCCAGGTCTCCGACGAAGCCGAAGCGGGCCTGATTCTCTACAACACCTGCTCCATCCGCGACAAGGCCGAGCAAAAAGTCTTCCACCGTTTGAACGAGTACAAAAAAATGCAGGGAGAAGGCAAGAAGTTCGCCGTCCTCGGCTGCGTCGCCCAGCAGGAAGGCAACAAAATCTTCGAGAAAGCGCCTTACGTCTCGATGGTCGTTGGCTCTTCCAGCTACCGCAATCTGCCCTCGATGCTCGCCCGCCTCGAAGCCGGCGAAACCCGCATCACCGGCCTCGACGACCGCGAAACCAGCGACACCTTCGACACCGAATTCACCTCTCGCACCAATCCGCATCGCGGCTACATCACCATCATCGAAGGCTGCGACAAGTTCTGCTCCTACTGCGTTGTGCCTTACACGCGCGGCAAAGAGCGCTCCCGCACCTCAGCCTCAGTCCTCGCCGAAGCCCAGCGCATCGCCTCGCAAGGCTTCACCGAGATCCAACTCCTCGGCCAGAACGTCAACAGCTTCGTCGACCCAAGCGGCAAGCGCAGCTTCGCCGAACTCCTGCTCGCCGTAGGCGAAGTCAACGGCATCAAGCGCGTCCGTTTCACCACCTCGCATCCTCGCCACTTCACCCGCGACATCGTCGATGCCATCGACGCGATGCCCGCGCTTTGCGATCACATTCACCTCCCCGTTCAGTCCGGCTCAACCGACATTCTCCGCGCCATGCAGCGCGAGTACACACGCGACTGGTACCTCGAGCGCATCGCCTGGACCAAGGCCGCGCGCCGCGACATCTCGCTCACCTCCGACATCATCGTCGGCTTCCCCGGCGAGACGGACAAGGACTTCGAAGACACCATGACGCTGCTCGGCGAAGTCGGCTACGACGCGATCTTCGGCTTCAAGTACTCGCCCCGCCCGAACACGCCCGCGATCCACATGCACGACAGCATCCCCGAAGAGGTCAAGGTCGAGCGTCTCGCCATCCTCAACGCCCGCCAGCGCGAGCTGCAGCGCGTCAACTACGCTCGCCACCTCGGCCAGACGATGGAAGTCATGGTGGAGCACAGCGCCAACTCCCGCGGCCAGATCACCGGCCGCTCCAGCCAGAACAAGACCGTCAACTTCGCCTGCGACACCACACCTCCGATCGGCAGCTACGTAGACGTCCGCATCACCCAGATCTTCCCCAGCTCTCTGGTCGGCGAAGCCATCTCCACCCCGCTCGCGCCCTCGCCCGCGCTCCTGGCGCAGCAAGCACTGAACGCCCGCATAGCAGTACACTAGGCGCATGCATCTCCCCGGCACAAAGCCCGAGCGCATTGAGCCCCCCGCCCAACCGGACGTAGAAGTCCGCATCCGCGGCCTCATGATGGACCCCTCCACCCAATCCCCCGTAGTAGTCCTCAACGACATCGGAGGGGAGGTAGTCCTTCCCATCTGGGTCGGAATCTTTGAGGCCAACGCCATCGCTCTCGAGATCGAAAAAGCCACCCTGCCGCGCCCCATGACTCACGATCTGCTGCGCAACGTGATCGATGGGCTAAACGCTCGCGTGACAAAAGTGGTTGTCGGTTCGCTGCTCGAAAACACCTTCCACGCGACGATCTGGATGGACCAGCAGGGCGAAATCGTCGCCATCGACGCAAGGCCGTCAGACGCAATCGCCCTCGCCCTGCGCGCCGATTGCCCCATCTTCGTCAGCCGCGAAGTCCTTGACCGCGCGAAAGAAAACGCTAGCGGATCAAGCGCCGTTGCGCCGGACGATCTACGCCGTTGGCTCGAAAACCTGAACGATGACGAGATGGGCCGCTACAAGATGTAGTGCTCTGGCAGCCCGCTAGAGCAGAGCAGCAGGCGAGAGCGCTTTGAAAATCGACCCATCGTGCGTGATCTCCTCGAACTTCAACGCCCATCCATGCTCCTGAAATAAGCGCTCAAACGCATCATGGTTCTTGGCGTGGTCGTGCAACTCACCGTGTATGCAGACTGCGCGCTTCTCCCCAGGAAGGTACGTCTGCAGCGCTTCAATCTCCATGCCTTCAATGTCCAGCTTCAGGACCACACGCCGCGCATTGTCCGGAATCGTGTCAGCTAAGAGAATCACGGGGACGTCCATCTGACGGTCATACGGCTTCATTGGGTCGAAGCTGCTTGCCACAGCTTCCCGCACATAGAACGGGATCGTACGCCGCGTTCCTCCCAGGCAAACCTGCTGGAGGTCTGACTTGATTCCGTTCGCGTCCATGATCTGCTGGATCAGGGCACAATTGCCTGGCACTGGTTCGCAGATCACCTTGCGCACACCCGGATAGGCAGCCTCTGCACGGAGGCTGAACATACCGATATTGCCGCCGCCGTCGACCACCACGTCCGGCGCGAAGTCCGGTTCGAGCGTATAAACCCGCTCGATCGCTAACTCCCTGAAGCTCTGGAAGTCGCTCTGTAGCTCGGCTTCACGAAGGTAGACCACCAACGTACGGCCGCCGTCGTGATAGTGAAGAGGCAACTGCCCGTTGCGGATAAAAGGCCGCAGCAAGCGCAACGCAGCGCCCCGAAAACGCGGACGGCTGAACGCGGCTGCCAGCAGCGCGAGCTTGAGCTTGTCTCTGCCTGTGGACGAGCGGAGAATGCGCTTGAGATTTGGAAAAGCCATGGCGCGCCCACTCCGAAGATTCTCAAATTTTAGCAGAGCAGCTCACCGCAACATGTATACGCTCCATTGTTGATAGCCTCTGAACATGCACTCTTTCCTTCCGCGTCTGCTTGGACCCATGCTGCGCGCGCTTAGATCGAAAGCCGTCCGCACCGCGTCGCCCTGCGTGATCGTGCTTCAGTATGCCAAGCCGCTCGGCTGCTGCGTTCACGGCACCCCGCTCTACGCGGCACTCAAGGAAGGTGTGCCCGGCCTCACCCTTGTAGTAGCGACCCGCAGCCTCGGCTTGCAAACCCTCGCACACAATCCACACGTGGATCATCTGCTGACTACGACCGCCGATCCGGCGACTTCCTTGGGTGCGCTGGTAGAGACTGCGCAGGACATCCGCGGCCAACTCGCCGCCCTGCACCTGAAGCCCACGCTCATCCTGCAGGACGCCAACAATCGCGCTCCGCGCTTCGCGCTTCTCAGCGCCATGCTGCGCCTCGCTCCCACCGCCGGCTTCGCTGATGCGCCACCGCTCTACGACACCCATTTGGAATACAACACCACGCTGAGTCTCATCGACAACAATCTGCGTCTTGTCTCTCTGTTGTCTGCTCCACACGAACACCGGGAGCCGCAGGTCTGGTTCACGCAGCAGGAACTTCAGCGTGCACGCGAGTTCCTCGAACCCTCGCCATCTCCGCGCGCGGCCTTCGTCGTCCAGGGCAGTGGCGGCCAGCGCACAGGCTGGCATGACGACCGTTTCGCGGCTGTCATCCGCCACGTTGAAGCCGCCGGCTTCAGCCCCGTCTTCCTCGGCACCGCAGCTGATGCCGGCGGCATCGATCGCATCCGTCAAGCACGAGGCCTGTCGCTCGCGGGCTGCACGTCGGTTCCAGAGCTCGCAGCTGTACTCTGCCTCTGCGACGTTCTCATGTCGGTCGACACGGGCACCATGCACGTCGGTCGCGCTGCCGGATTGCCGATGGTGGTGCTCGGCCCTTCATGGCAGCAGCCTCTCGAATGGCTCCCGATCAATCGTGACAATGTACGCATCCTACGCGGCCCTGATCGCATCAGCGTTTCCGCAGACTACAAGCTGGATGAAATTGACACCGCCGCCGTCACGGCTGCCTTCGACGACCTAACGCGCGCCTACCCGCCATCTGAGGAAGCACGCAATCAGCGCATTCGCGCCAGCCTCAGCAAGACCCGCGCTTAGCGAATCGCCATCTCATCCAGGTAGTCGAAGAACTCCGGAAACGACACGGCGGCGGCTTCCGCTCCGTGGATTTCCGTCTCCCCTTCTGCCCGCAATGCAGCGATCGAGAAGGCCATCGCGATGCGATGATCAAGCCCGGAGTCCACCACACCGCCGCGCAGCGTCTGACCTCCAGGGATGTCCATGCCGTCGTCGTATTCGACAACCTCGGCACCCATCGCACGCAGGTTCTTGACGACGAGTGCAATGCGGTCCGACTCCTTGACGCGCAGCTCTTTCGCGTCGCGAATGCGAATGCCGTCCTTGGTGTAAGGCCCAATGGCCGCCAGCACCGGAAGCTCATCGATCAACTGCGCCGAGAGCGAACCAGCAATGTCGATTCCCTTCAGTCCATGCGGACTGCGGTTTACCTGAATCGTTCCAACCATCTCGCCGTGCTGTTCGCCGACGTCAAGCACCTTGATTACACCGCCAAGTGCTGTGACAACGTCGAGTAACGCGGAACGCGTCGGGTTCATGCCGAGGGCATCGAGCACGAGGTTGGAGTCTTCAAACAGCAACGCGGCGCACAGGAAGAACGCTGCGGAGGACATGTCTCCCGGGACCGTCGCATCGATGGCGTGAAGCTTCTGACCGCCGGCGATCCGCAATCTGTCGCCTCCGCGTTCAAGCTTCGCGCCGAAGGCTCGCAAAGCATGCTCAGAGTGGTCGCGAGTGCGAACCGACTCCGACAGCGAAGTAACGCCCGAAGCTTGCAGACCCGCGAATAGAACGGCCGTCTTCACCTGAGCGCTCGGAATTGGCGTGTCGAAGTCAATGGCTCTGAGCGCGCCGCCGTGAATTGTCATCGGGGCATGACCCTCGGTGAGATCGATGCGTGCGCCCATTGCAGTGAGCGGCTTACGAATGCGTTCCATCGGACGAACAGTGAGCGACTCATCGCCGATGAGTGTAAAGTCGCCATCCTGGGCCGCGATAAGGCCCGCGAGCATGCGCATCGTCGAGCCGGAGTTGCCGCAATCAAGCGGCTGGGATGGCACCCGCAGAACGCCGCCCGTTCCAGTCACCTCCGTGACCCGCCCATTCGTGGCCGTCGTAGCGCCCATCGCAACCATGCAGCCAAGCGAACTATGCGGGTCCGCCCCCGTGGAAAAGTTCGTGATGCGCGATGTGCCCGAAGCGAAGCCCGCGAGCATGGCATACCGGTGCGAGATAGACTTGTCGCCGGGCAGCGAAAGAGAGCCGCGAAAACCGCGGGCTGGAGCAATAATCTTGACGGTCGATGACGATGCAGCGGAAGAC
>CAZZYB010000294.1:0-5671 GCA_964658125.1 uncultured Acetobacteraceae bacterium
CTCAAGGAGCAAGCGCAGTGCATCCTCGACTCTCGCCTGGCCTTCTTTCGCAGCCAGTTCCAGGATCTCCAGATAGCGCCGCTCGAAGCGACCAGGCACGACTCGCTCCAGTAAGTCGTACGTCATGCGGAAGCGGCTACTCGGAAACAGGTGCTCGCGATAGCGATAACTCGCGAAGGGCCCAGGCTTGCGTACCAGCCAGTCGATGATGTGCCGATAATCGACGCGGTACTGGGCCCGCCCACGCAGCCGCGGCAGCTGCTCCATCTTCTGGCCGCCGAACCAGATCTCCAGATGATCGGCGAACACGCGCGCTTCGACGATCTCGCCGATCAGCCGACTGTTCACCGAGTAGCTGTTGCGTTCTACCGCGATCAGGCTGCCCGAGTTCACGCGAGCCCGGACCCGCTTGGCGGTATCCAGCCGCCGCTCAGGTAGCGGCCCGAGCCGCTCCAGCTCTTCTCTCAGTCGCGCCTTGCGGCCACTATTCAGCTGCTCAAACAGCTTGCCGAGATAAATCCTGTACTCCTCCAGATCCGCGAAGTCTCGGCTGCCACGCAGCATCAGTGCCTGGTCCAACGCTCGCCGGAAGCGATAGTGCCGCTGCTCCACATCACCGTTCTCGTTCGGCTGACCGGTCTGGATCCTGCGACCATTGAGGTTATAGTGCCACAGCAAGCCCTGGTAATTCTTCTGGAACTCTACTTGCTCCCCCAGGTTGTTGACCGCTGCCGTCATCCGGTCTGTGCGGTGCAGCAGCGGCACGCCACCCAGCTCCCAGAGCGCGTTCTGCAGCCCTTCACTCAGACTCGCGAAGCTCTCCGAATAGCAGATCGTGCCCGTCTCCCAGTTCGAATACGTCAGCACAAAGTGGTACAGCATGTGAGCAAATGGCTGGCCAGCGATCCTGATTTCCAAGTCGGTCAGGTGCGTGAAGTCGGACTCGCACAACTCCCCGGCCCGGTGCTCCTGCACGAAATACACTTCCTGCGCCGGGCCTTCGATCGCCCGCCACCGCTTGATCCGGCGCTGCAGTGTTCGGAGTTGCCCGTCCACGAAGCGATCCGGATACTGACGCTGCAAGGCGGCAAACAACGTCTTGGCTTCCAAGCCCGGGTTAGCAATCAACTGCACCGCCACCTCCGGCCAGACCTCGGCAAAACCATCCTGCCGCGTTCGCCAGTGCCGCTCTGCCTTCAGTTCGCTCGGCAACCGCCGAGCCCGCAGGTACTTGCGCGCCGTCTTCACGTCCATGCCCGCCTTCGCTGCCGCTATCTGTTGCGTCTCCTCGGTGTGCGCCATCCTGTACAGCCTCCTTATCTGCTGGTCTGTCACCATCCGGACCGCGCTCTCCTACCAGCGCTTTCCGCATCGTCTCAACCGCTTTCAAATAGGGAGAAATAATTGTCGCCGGTCGGGTGCTTTTATCGTCGCTGATCAAGAAGAGTTTGCAACGGCTATGAAGATGTGGAAAGCAGACGACGCTTCCCACATCTTCACAGCCCCGGGTGCGGCGGAACTATGTGTCTGTCGCTAAACTCAACCAAGCAACTTCCCGTTTGCCCCGGACTTACCGTAAGCGTACGTTGAGCGCCCATTGACAGCAGGTAGAGTGTGTCAACAGGCGTCCGCTTGTTTGCTAAGCGGACACCTGTCGAGTGTGTCTTAGGCGGCGCTGCTAGGGTGGGTTTGGAGTTGGTGCGCCAAATTCCAGGGTAGTAGATCCTGGATGTGGGTGATGGGGTGCTCGGCGATGCGCGCCAGCACGGTGCGGAGATAAAGCTCTGGGTCGTGCCCGTTGAGCTTCGCCGAACCGATCAACGAGTACATGGCTGCGGCGCGTTCGCCACCGCAATCGGAACCAACAAACAAAAAGTTCTTCCTGCCCAGGGCGACGGCCCGCAGTGCGCGTTCTGCCGCGCTGTTGTCGATCTCGAGTAGGCCATCTTCGGTGTAGCGCGTAAGAGCGCGCCAGCGCGAGAGTGCATAACGAATCGCGGCCGCGGTATCGCTCTTCGTAGACAAGCTTCGCAGTGCCTTTTCCATCCATGCTCGCAGTGCCTGGAGCAGCGGCGCCGCGCGGGTCTGCCGAACCTCGCGCCTAAGCTCTGCAGGCTTACCTCGTATCTCTTCTTCAATCGCGTAGAGTGCTCCGATCCTGGCCAGCGCCTCTGCGGTGGTGGGCGAGGCATGGACCGCATGAATCTCGTGGAACTTGCGCCGCGCATGCGCCCAACACGCGGCTTCGTACACATCATCGCCGTACAGGTGATGAAAGCCGGCATAGGCGTCGGCTTGCAGAGCACCCTTGTACGTCTTCAAGTGCTGGCGCGGATGTTCTCCCTTCCGATCGGCCGAGTAGGCAAACCACACTGCGGGCGGAGTCGGCTCGCCTGCTGCACGATCATCGCGCACATAGGTCCAGAGACGTGCCGTCCTGGTCTTGCCACTGCCAGGCGAGAGCACCGGAATGGGCGTGTCATCGGCATGCAGCTTGCGACCAGCAAGCACATGCCCCTGCAGTGCATCGACGAGGGGCGCGAGCAGATCGCTCGAGGCACCAACCCATCCGGCCAGCGTGGAGCGAGAGATATCAACGCCCTGTCGCGCGTATATCTCGGACTGCCTGTACAGAGGAAGATGGTCGCTGAACTTCGAGACGATCACGTGCGCCAGTAATCCGGGTCCGGCAAGTCCGCGCTCGATCGGCCGCGATGGTGCCGGCACCTGGACGACGCGGTCACAGCCGGAGCAGGAGAACTTCGGTCGTACATGCCGAATCACCTTGAAGTTCTCAGGGACATACTCGAGCTGCTCGGAGATATCTTCCCCGAACTGCCGCAGCTGGCCTCCGCAATCCGGGCAGCAGTCGCGGCCAGGAGCATGGGTGACGATCTCACGCGGGAGGTGCTCTGGCAGCGGCTTGCGCTCAGCCTTGGCTCTAGGCTCCTGCGCGGGCACCACTTGCTCGAGGGCTGATTCGGCCTCGGCCTGCGTGGTCTCCATCTCTTCCAGTTCCAGCTCGAACTGCTCCAGCTTGATCGCTACCTTTTCGCTCCTGGTACCGAAGAGCATGTGCCGCAACTTATCAACCATGAGCTTGAGGTGTTCGATATGCTCGCTGCGCGAGCGCAACTCCTCGGCTTGTTCGGAGAGTCTCTCGCGATGCGTATCTAGTTCAGCAAGAAGGGAGCGAAGCTCCTCACCCCGTTCTGCGAGCTTCTTCTCATTACCCAGGACGAGTGCTAGTAATGCATCGCGATCGAGGCTGTCCAGATCAGCAAGAGGAGCAAAATCCATGCGCGAAGTATGCCATCGCGTGCAGTGGAATGCACCCAGAAAAAGCACATAGCTCAAGAGAAATGCGGGCGAGTATCAGACCGCTAACTCCGGTGCCCAGGTGCGCTCAACTCTCCGCCAGTCGATGCCCTCGAGCAGCATCGATAACTGCGCACGTGAGAGTGAAATCGTGCCGCTTCGCGCCTTCGGCCACACGAAACGCCCCTTCTCCAAACGCTTGGCAAGCAGACACAGACCATCGCCATCGAACCAGAGACACTTGACGATGTCGCCTCTCCGCCCGCGAAAGATAAACACATGCCCGGAGTAAGGTTGCTGCTCGAGCACGGTCTGCACCTGCGCGCTGAGCCCTTGAAAACCACGGCGCATATCAGTAACGCCGGCGGCCAGCCATATCCGTGTTCCTGGCGGCAGTTCGATCACTTGCATAAGCTCTCGAGAATGCACCGCAGCAATGTCCCATCGGCGCCTGACTCCGCGCTGATCCTCGCCCTGCCTGGTAGCTCGATATGGATCGTGCCCGCCCCTGCCGTCGTCTTCTTATCTGCCTGATCGACAACAGCACTCTCAGGTTCACTCGCACTCGATATGCTGACCGGCAGCAGTGCCGCGTACGACTCGACAAGCTCACCCTTTTCAAAGGCGCGCCGCCACTTGAACACCTGGTTGGCGTTGAGTCCGTGCGAGCGGGCCACCTCTGCCACACTCGCCTCCGGCTCCAACGTCAGTTGCACGATGTGCCGCTTCTCAGCAACCGATCGCCACCGACGGACCTGGCGCGCGGAGCCCACTTGCTCGTTATAACTCATGCACAGATGATCAGGCCCGACGCTTCACTCTGCCAGAGGGACACTGCGTACGCTTACGATGCATATGATCCAGGACACTGCAGGTAGGCCGACGGCCCCGACGTCAAGGTCGTCGCTCATGCGATATGTGTTTGTCGGAAACGATGGTCTGCGCGCAGGGTGGAGCTTGGTCCTCTTCCTTCTCCTGACTGTTGTCCTTGGGAAACTGACAACGCCTCTCTTTAGTGTTTTGAGGCTGCCCGGATACGGCGGTCAGATTCCGCAGCCCAGCGCGAGTAGGCTCGACGCGATAGAAGTCATTACGACCCGCTTCAATATACTCCTCGATCTAGTGATCGCAACCTGTATCATGTCCAGGATTGAACGCAGATCATTAGAGTCTTATGGCAGCGGAGGTCCGCGTCAGCTATGGCGTTTCGCCGCCGGCTGCCTCTCCGGGCTGATCTGTTTCTGCGCACTTGCCGGCTGCCTTCGGGCGATGGGGTTCCTCGCCTTCGACGGTGTGCTGTTGCGCGGGTCGGCCATCTTCCATTGGGGTGTCCTCTGGGTAGTCGCGTTGCTGATGGTGGCTCTCGCGGAGGAGACCTCTCTTCGCGCATATATGCAATTCACGCTTGCACGTGGCCTGGCTGGAATGTACGGCTCCTGGTTCAAGACGAAGCATCGTCTCGTGCTTGGCTTTTGGACGGCAGCCGTCATGCTTGGATGTCTCTTCATGAGCAATCACAGCGGCAATCCCGGCGAGTCGCGACTTGGACTGGTCCAACTGGGCCTCTTCGCCCTGCTCATGTGTTTTTCGCTCTGGCGTACGGGCTCACTATGGTGGGCGATCGGTTTTCATGCCGCCTTCGATTGGGCGGAAGCCTTTCTTTTCGGCGTGGCCGATAGCGGGTGGGGAACGAAGGAGCACTTGCTTCGATCGCACCCCATCGGAAATGCTCTGTTCAGCGGCGGGTCCGCTGGGGCCGAAGGCAGCGTGCTGGCGACAGCTGCCTGGGCGCTCGGCGCCGTTCTTCTAGTTTGGACAACCTCAAGCTCACCGTGGCCAATCGCCGGATCATGGTCGGAGCCAACGCCGCACGACGCCTGATGTTCGCGATGAGCTGCTACGTCCACCTCGTTTTCGATCCCGGCTTTGCAATCGGATTTGGTTAGTCCTCATAAACGCATCCACGGCCTTCAGCGACTCGGCCAGCTCGCAGACGGTGTCTGGTCGCAGACTTTCGCTCTTAGGAGTGAACTCTGGATCGCTGGACTCGCCTGCAAAGCCTATGCTTCCATGTGTTATGGGGGTTCGATGAAGAGCGCAGCCAAAGTGTTTACATTCATGCTGCTCGTGAGCCAGGCAAGCGTGAGAAAGTTCAACGCTCAGACCAGCGAGATGCAAGCAGATCGTGCACATCGCGATATGGAAATTCATTGGCCTGCGGCTTACGATCCCTCAGTCGCTCCCGTGTTCTCCCATAATGAACTGCTGATCCATGCAGATTGCCACCGTACTTTTGCTCGGCTCTCCGATGCCACTGCATGGCCAAGCTGGCTCGTAATCGTCAAGGATGTCT
>CAZZYB010000295.1:0-4983 GCA_964658125.1 uncultured Acetobacteraceae bacterium
TGTCATGCCGTGGGGTGCCCCCGGATAAACCTTCAACCTGGCATTCTTGATGATCTTGACGCCAAGCTCAGCCGAATCGCCGATGGGAACGATCTGGTCCTGGTCCCCATGCAAAAGCAACGTCGGAACATCGATCTTCTTCAGGTCTTCCGTCAAGTCAGTCTCGGAGAAAGCCTTGATGCACTCATACGTTCCAACAACGGAGGCCTGCATCGCCTGCATCCAGAAGAAGTCGCGCACGCCCTGCGATATCTTCGCCCCAGGCTTGTTGTAGCCATAGAACGGCAGGCTGAGATCCTTCATAAATTGGGAGCGGTCCGCAACAACGCCATTTCGAATTTCATCAAACGCGGTAATCGGCAGGCCAGCCGGATTCTTCTCTGATTGCAGCATCACGGGCGGTATTGCGCTAATCAGGACCAGCCTCGCAACTCGCTTGGTCCCGTGACGTCCGATGTAGCGCGTCACCTCGCCACCCCCGGTGGAATGGCCAACCAGCGTGATGTCCTTGAGGTCGAGTGCCTCAATCAGCTCCGCAAGATCGTCGGCGTATGTGTCGAGATCATTGCCCGTCCAGGACTGCCCAGATCGACCGTGCCCACGCCGATCGTGCGCGATGACCCGATACCCTTGCTGTCCCAGAAACAGCATCTGGGCATCCCAGGCGTCGGCCGTCAGAGGCCAGCCATGCGAGAAGAGAACGGGCTTGCCCGTGCCCCAATCCTTGAAGTAAATCTGTGTGCCATCTTTCGTTACGATCGTGTCCATTTTCGTTCCTCCTGATTTTCTTTACGATTTCCCCTAAGATTTGAGGCTCAGCAGATCGATCAAGCCGTTGTCGGTTACGTTCGTCATCGCACTCCCTGCGCACATGCTTTGCACCGGAACCTTGCTTGCATTGATTTACTGGCCGACCCTAAAGTGTCCCCGCAGCCGCGTCCATCATGACTTACCATCAGTCCGCGCTTTACCGCGCATGTCATCGCCTGCCGCCCCACAGATCGCGTCTGATTGCGCACCGAAATGACGCTCTTGAGACCTTTCCTGAGAGACAAACAGTCTGAGAAAGGCACCCTTCAAAAGAGCGAAAAAGAGGATGCTTAGGAGCAGGGTCATCATGGCTGCCCAACTCTCTTCAACCCGTAACGTGTCGCCATTCGACTAGCCGCCGTCACGCTGATTTGCCGCCAATGCCCGCTGCCGGCCACTCCCGAGTAAGTAGCGCTTTCGACTAGTTCGACCCAGCACTCTGCGGCATGGGCTGCGGCCCTGGCGCCAAACAGTTCACCGAAGGCTTTCACGAAGGCGCCCAGCTCCTTCTCCGCATCCGCGAATTGCTCCGCGCATCTCTCACGAGGCTCTTCAGTGCCGGGCGGGATCGTCCGCACATGTTGTGCGTACTCTGCTGTCGCGATCATGTTGCCTCCTCTTGAGCGGAGCTGATAGGCGCGATTGCTTTACTCGCGTCCGGTTGCATCAGGGTTAGGAGCAACCTGAGAAGACGTTCCCGTAGGACCTCCACAAAGATGAGTTGTGGTTGCCAGCCTGTTCCGTGCAATCAGGATCTGGTTCGTCCACGAATACCCGGCCGTCATCGCCAGCACGATAAGAGCCCCCGGAAGCACAGACGGACTTCCAACAGGGATGTCGAAATAACGGCAGCCCACACCGACCGCAAAGCTAATCACGAGGCCGATAGCAAATTTCATTCGCTTTCTCCAAACACAAGACAGACACTATTCCGGAGAGAGCGCCGTGCCTATCATGCACTTGCATGAGTTGGTAAGACCGCGAACAAAAGCGCTCTCATAGAAATACCCGATAGTAAGAAGATGTAGTGGGCTTACCATTAGCTTCGAGCAGTAAACAAGTACGGGGAGACATCATGAGTTTCGGAGCGATCGCCTTCACGCCTCTAGTCAAAGAGTTACAGGAGCGCTACGGCAGCCGCCGGCAATACGAGCGGATGGAGCACACTGGCGGATCGCAAGATCGTCTCACCGACTTCGAACAGGAGTTCATCTCGCAACGGGACTCTTTTTATTGGGCCAACACGAGCGTGACCGGTTGGCCCTACGTGCAACACCGCGGCGGACCCAAGGGCTTCTTGAAGGTGATCGACGACAAGACCCTTGCCTTTGCGGACTTTCGTGGAAATAAGCAGTACATCTCGACAGGCAATCTGCTCAGTGACGATCGTGTGGCGATCATCATGGTGGATTACCCACGCCAGGCAAGACTCAAGCTGCTCGGGCACGTAGAAATTTTCGAGGCTGAGAAAGCAGAGCCCTGGCTCAAGCATGTTCAAATGCCCGGATATGACGCCATCATCGAAAGGGTCTTTGTAGTGCATGTCGCCGCATACGACTGGAACTGTCCGCAACACATCACGCCCAGATACACAGCCGAAGAAATCAGGCAGTCGATGCCTGCTCTTGAAGAACGTGTACGAGTTCTGGAGCAGGAGAATGATGCATTGCGAGACAAGATCGCGCGGCTGCAAACAAGTTGACGGAAAGTAGAAAGCGTAAGTCTCACTGGAGGATTT
Organism: uncultured Acetobacteraceae bacterium; assembly: GCA_964658125.1. Taxonomy (GTDB): domain Bacteria; phylum Acidobacteriota; class Terriglobia; order Terriglobales; family Acidobacteriaceae; genus Granulicella. Next base: position 2,549 of record CAZZYB010000295.1, read on the forward strand.
TCGACATGACATCACGCCCACCATTTCCTCCCTTTACGGAAGAAAGCGCGATTCAAAAGGTCCGTCTCGCTGAAGACGGCTGGAACACTCGTGACCCGGAAAAGGTTTCGCTAGCCTATACGCCTGACTCGCGTTGGCGCAACCGTGCCGAGTTCCCCACGGGCAGAGCAGAAATCGTCGCCTTACTCAAGCGCAAGTGGACCAGAGAGCTGGACTATCGGCTCATCAAGGAGCTCTGGGCGTTTCGTGACAACCGCATCGCCGTGCGTTTTGCCTACGAATACCGCGATGATTCCAACAACTGGTTCCGCGCATACGGCAACGAGAATTGGGAGTTCGACAGCGAGGGCTTGATGTATGCGCGTCATGCGAGCATCAACGAGCTGGCGATCCTCGCCGCTGACCGAAAGTTCTTTTGGGCCTTGGGAAGAAGACCGGACGATCATCCCGGGTTGAGCGCTCTCGGTCTCTAGAGGTCCAGTTGGATCTCCGACTCAGGAATCGAGCAACACAGCAAGACATTGCCGGCGGCCGGCCGGTCGAGCGGCTCAGGTGAATAGCGAACGCTCCCACCAATCAAGCCCGACTCGCACGTATGGCAGACACCCACGCGGCATGACCACCTTACCGGCACATCGCACGCTTCAGCAAACTCCAGAAGACTCGCAAACCGCGAGTTCCACGGAACCGTGAGGCCGCTGCGGGTGAACGATACATTCGGCCCTTGACCTATAGCGCCAGCGGGCTCATGTGCAGCAACTATAGGTGTGCTCGCAATCCCGGGAGTCAGCGCAACACCGGCACCAAAGGTTTCGCTGTGAATCCGCGACTCGGCAACGCCCCACGACTTCAAACCTTCACTTACCTCCGTAAGAAATGCAGCTGGTCCGCAAAGATAAAAGTCAGCCTCGCGAGGAACCTGGTGCTGTTGCAACAGAGGCAGGTCCAAATGACCACGAACGTCATAGTCCCTCCCCTTCTGGTCCGCATCATCAGGTCTGCTATAAGCCACCAGCGAGTGGCTATGCGGCAAGCTCCCAAGAAGCGAACGGGCCTCGCTGGCAAACGGATGCTCCTTAGCGTTTCGCGCACCATAGCACCACCAGATCTCGCGTTTCGATTGGCCTTCATCGGCCGCCAACGCATGCAGCATGGCCAGCACCGGAGTCGCTCCTATGCCCACACTCAACAGCACAACAGGGCGTGTGCCTTGGACCAGCGTGAAGCTGCCCCGAGGTGCGCTCACTTCAAGCAGATCACCCACGCGAACGTGGTCATGCAGGTACCGACTACCTGTCCCGCTAGTTCGCTTAACGCTGATGCGATACGTTCCGACACCCTGCGGACCAGACATAGAGTAGCTCCGTATCAACCCCGCTGAACTGCCTTCCACTTCCAACTTCACAGCCAGAAACTGCCCCGCGAGAGGTGCCGGAAGAGGACTCTTATCCGGCGCCTCCAGAACGAACGAAAGTACATCGGCACTCTCCCGCCGAACCTCCGCTACACGCAGCGGACGGAGTCCCGTCCACGCCCCCGGCGGTACCGACGACGGAGCCAACCCCGCATTACCGCCCTCGCTGTTCGCTGTGAACAGCGCCTCCAAAGACTCTCTCCAAGCTCCACTTAGAGCCGGAATTCGTAACGCGTGCTCCAGCCGTTCACGCGGATGCCCCGGCAGATACAGTAGGCCGTCTATCTCCGCCACCGTCACGCGCTCCGGTCCATCCGCAACCTTCACGATCTCATCGCCTGCGCCTACCTCTCCCTCCTCGATGACGCGGAAGTAAAAGCCGGGCCGCTTGTGCGAAACCAGTAGCGCTGGCATCTGTGGATTGTTCATGCGCAGGCCGACCCGATAGCAGGTCACACGTGGCTGCGTCACCTCGAATAGGGCGCTCCCGATACGGTAGCGATCGCCAATGCAAACTTCATCATCCGCAAGTCCATCCACCGTAAAGTTCTCTCCAAACTGACCATGCTCGAAATCATTGCGTTTCAGGTATTCCTTCCAATATCGATAAGAGTCGAGTTGATACACCATGACCGCGCGATGCTCGCCGCCATGTCCAGCAAGATCGCCCTGACCATCGCCATCGATGTTGAGTCGCCGCGCCATGACGCGACCCTGCACGGGCCGCTTCCAGATCGCAGTACGAACGATCTTGCCCTGCCACTCGACACCTTGCGGAAGGCCAACGTTGATCGAAACGAGAGTGCCCATTCGTATCCTCCTCGCGTCAAAACCACATCGTCTCTTCTATCAACGAAACTATATGTTTCTTCGGGTCAGCGGCCCCTACGTTCGGTAATGGAAAGCCATGATAGGCCGACCCGCGCTCAAAGCTAGAAACGCCGCGAGCACCACTCGGTTCCGCAAGCAACCCGCTCCACACCCCGCGCAGCACGGAAAAAGTCCCCAAAATGATAAACTG
>CAZZYB010000295.1:4993-5671 GCA_964658125.1 uncultured Acetobacteraceae bacterium
TTAGCCATATGCCCGCTATCCATCGCAGAAAATCCGTCACCGTCAACGTAGGCGGCATCCGCGTCGGCTCCGACGCCCCCGTCGTCGTCCAGTCGATGACCAACACCGACACAGCCGACATCGAAGGCACCATCCAGCAGATCGCCGCCCTCGCCCGCGCCGGCTCCGAGCTCGTCCGCATCACCGTCAACAACGACGACGCCGCCAAAGCTGTCCCCCACATCGTCGAAGGCATTCGCGCCAAGGGCTGGACCACGCCCATCGTAGGCGACTTCCACTACAACGGCCACCAGCTCCTCACAAAATATCCTGACTGCGCGGAAGCCCTCTCCAAGTACCGCATCAACCCCGGCAACTGCTCCATCGGCCGCAAGGACGACGACAACTTCCGCACCATGGTCGAAGTCGCCGTCAAGCATCAAAAGCCCGTCCGCATCGGCGTCAACTGGGGCTCGCTCGACCAGGCCCTCCTCACCAAAATGATGAACGACAACTCCAAGCTCCCACAGCCTCTGGAAGCCCGGGACGTGATGATGGAAGCGATGGTCGTCTCGGCCCTCGACAACGCCGCCGCAGCCGAACGCTACGGCCTCCGCCGCGACCAGATCATCCTCTCCGCAAAAGTCTCCGGAGTCCGCGACCTCATCGACGTCTACACCGAGCTAGCCTCCCGCTGCG
>CAZZYB010000296.1:0-5658 GCA_964658125.1 uncultured Acetobacteraceae bacterium
CCAGAAGAAAGTCTCCTCCACGTCGCTGATCGCCCCGCAGTTCATCGGCTTCACCGCCGTAGCGCTCTTCGGACGACTCGCCGACCTCGCCCGCCCTTACCTCATAGCCCGCCGCACCGATCTCCCCGTTGCCACGCAGATCGCGGTCTACTCTGTCGAACGCATCTTCGACCTCGCCGCCGCCGCCATCATCATTTCCCTCACGCTCGCCTTCGCCCCGCACGACCTTCCGCACCACGAAGTCATGTCGCACGCCGGCCTCCTATTTCTCGCCGGCACCACGGTCCTCGCAGTCTTCGCACTCATCATCCGCTTCTCCGGAGACCTCCTAGCGCGCATTGCCGCCACCTTCCTCCGCCCCGTCTCCGCAAAGTTTGCCGACAGCGCCTCCACCCGCATTCTCGACTTCCGCACCGGCCTCAACACCATCACCAGCCTGCGCGAATTCTTCGTCGCCCTCACACTCTCCTTGGTCCTATGGCTGGCGGTCGCCGAAGCCTATCTGCAATCCGTCCAGGCGATGGCAGCGACGCCTGAGCTTGCAACACTCAAGTTCACGCAGATCATGCTGCTGATGGCGACCAGCATGGGCGGCTCGCTCCTGCAACTCCCCATCCTCGGCTGGTTCACGCAGATCGCCCTCATGGCCGCGGCAGTCCACACCTTCTTCGCAACTCCGCTCGAGGCCGCCACAGCCTACGGCGCCGTAATCCTCTTCATCAACAGCCTGAGCATCGTCCCCGCCGGCCTCATCGCTTCACGCATCGCCGGCACCACCCTGCGCGGTGCGGCGCAGCAGGGCACAGTGATTTAGATCCCGCCTGTCATTAGCTCAGCTCGATCTTCAACGCCTCGACCAAACGGTTCACATCCCACTCCGTGTTGAACAGATGCGTTGAGACGCGGTGGCCGTTGAGCCAGTCCTTCGGCACGGTCTTCAACTCAATCTTGTACTTCTCGCTCATTCGCTTACGGAACATGTCACTTTCGATAACGTCGGGGAAAGTATAGGTGAGCAGTGGCGAGGCAAGCGGCCCTGGCGGAGCGCTGACTACGCTGAGCCTGGGTACCTCTTGCAGTGCAGCGAACAGGCGGTTTCGGAGAGCCAGGTTGTGCGTTTCAATTCGTCCTGCTCCGATCGTGGACATGTAGTCGAACGCGGCGCCCAGGCCGAGAATGCTACAGACACTCGAAACGCCGGAGGAACTGGAATAGGCTGCACGCCCGCCTTGAAGCGAAATCGGATCTACCCTGTTCTCGAGCTCATCGCTCAAATACAACACTCCCGTTCCCTTCGGTCCGAGCAGCCACTTATGCCCGCTGGCGGCGTAAATATGGCAGCCGAGCGCCTTCACATCTACGGCAACATTCCCCAACGCCTGCGCGCCATCAACGACGGCGACGCATCCCTTCGAACGCGCCAGCGCCGAAAGTTCCGCAACCGGCATGCGCAAGCCCGTTGAGGTGAGCAGATGGGAGAACGACAACACTCGCGTGCGCGGCGTGACCTTTTTGGCGAATCGATCAACGATTGCTTGCAGGTCATGCTCGGCTGGCGGGATCGTCACAATGTCCAGCACGATGCCGTAGCGTCGCGCGACGTAGTCCCAACACACCCGCCCGCCCGGATGTTCCTGGTCGGTCGTAAGCACCCGGTCGCCGGCCTTCAGCGTGAGACCTTGCGCCACCCAATTCATTCCCTCTGTAGTGCTGTTCGTCAGGACCAGCTCCTCTGTTTTGCAGCCGATGAAGGCCGCGGCCTTGGCGCGCACATCCTCCATCTCGCGCTCCTGCTGGTAATACGCGTAGAAAACCGGATTCAGCTCAAGTTCCTTCCAGGCCGCGATCGTTCGTTCCATCACGGGTCTCGGCGTCGGTCCAAGGGATCCGGTTTGCAAGTAGATCAGTCCGGGCGCAAACATGAAATCACTCCCGGGAGCCAGTCCCCGCATAGGCCCCGATCGCTCCACGGGATCATGGCCGCCCAACGCTGTCGCCCCTGCATCCGAGGGCGCGAGGCCAGCCGCTGCCAGGGCTCCTAGACGTGAGAGAAAATTACGTCGGCTTCTTGGATTCATCGCAGCACTGAACTCCAGCCGATTATTCGCCAATGCTGATCCCCAGCGTCTTCATCTTTCGATACAGATGCGAGCGTTCCAACCCCAGTGCCTCTGCGGCACGCGTCACGTTGCCATGCGAGCGGTCAAGCTCCTTCAAAATGTAGTCCCGCTCGTACGCTTCACGCGCCTGCAGCAGCGTAGCGAACTCTTCGCGTGGACTACTTGAACCGCCCCGACCCTCGGCCCGTTGCACCAGCATCGGCAGATGCTTCGGTTCAAGCCGCGTAGCCTTCGGGTTCAGAATCAGCACCCGCTCAATCACATTCCGCAACTCGCGAACATTCCCTGGCCAGTGATACGTCTTCAGTTGCGCAATCGCGGCATCGGAAATCTCAACCCTCGGCCGCCCATACTGCGCTCCAAACTCAACCAGAAACTCCTTCACCAGCAGCGGAATATCTTCCTTGCGATCACGCAGTGGCGGAACGTAAAAAGGAATCACATTCAAGCGATAAAACAAATCCTCCCGAAAATTCCCACGAGAAATCTCTTCCTCAAGATCCTTGTTCGTCGCTGCGATGACCCTCGTGTCAATGTGCACAGGTGTACTCGCGCCCACCGGATAAAACCGCTGTTCGTCCAGTGCGCGCAGCACCTTCGCCTGCGTCTTCAAACTCATGTCTCCCACTTCATCGAGAAACAGCGTGCCACCATCCGCCCGCTCGAACGTCCCGCGTTTTTCAGCCGGCTGGTTAGGCCCACCCGCACCATGGCGATAACCAAACAGCTCAGTCTCGATAAAGTCCTCGGGAATGGCCGCACAGTTCAACTCCACGAAGACCCGGTCGCTGCGCAGCGACTCTGCATGCATGGTGCGCGCGATCAGCTCTTTGCCCGTCCCCGATTCGCCATAAATCAGCACCCGCCCATTCGTCGGAGCCATCAGCTTGATCTGTTGCCGCAGCGCCTTCATCGGCACCGACTGCCCCGTCACAGGCCCCTTCGACGCAAGCTGCCGCGCAAACTCCTGATTGTCTTCGCGCAGCCGATGCGCCAGCATCGCATTGCGCAACACCAGCAGCGTGCGCTCCAGCGAGAGCGGCTTTTCAAGAAAGTCATACGCCCCGAGTTTCGTAGCGCGCACCGCCGCTTCAATCGTTCCGTGCCCTGAAATCATGATGACCTCAGGCGAGTCGACAACCGCCTCCGTAGGATTCAGTCCCTTGATCTTCGCGAGCACGTCGAGCCCGTCGCCATCAGGCAGCCAGATGTCGAGCAGCACCGCCTGGTACGGCGCATCGCGCAGCAGCGCAAGCGCTTCAGTGGCGCTGCCTGCGCAGGTAACGGCGTAATCTTCTTCCCGCAGAATTGCTTCGAGCGAGTCGCGAATGTCCGCCTCATCGTCGACGATCAGTACATGGTTCACGCGGACACTCCCTGCTCGGCCGGTGTTGGAACAGCATCGCTCGGCTCACCATCGAGGCCGGTGACAGCCCGCAACTCCAGGATGAACTTCGCGCCCGCGGGAACGTTGCGTTCGGCCCGTATGGACCCCTGATGCTCCTGCATAATCTGTGCAGCAATAGACAAGCCCAGGCCCGTCCCTCGCTCCTTGGTGGAAAAGTAAGGCAGAAACAGCCGCTCACGCATATCGTCGTTCAGCCCCGGCCCAGTGTCCGCAACGCACAGCTCCACCATGCCGGAATCAAGCAGTTGCGACGATAAATGCAGCTCCCGCAGCAGCGAATCCTGCATCGCTTCCGCCGCATTATCAATCAGGTTTGAGAGCGCGCGCTTCAGCGCCTCGGGGTCGGCGAGTACCAGCGGCAGTCCCACTGCCAGCTTCCGCACAACCCGAATATTCTGCATCCGCCCCGCGAACAGCGCGAGCGAATTTTCAACAATCGTATTCAGATCAGCCGGATGCGGACGCGCACTCGGAAACTGCGCCAGCGCCGAGAACTGATCCACCAGCGAACGCATCGTCTCAACCGACGACGTAATAATCTCCGAGCTCCGCCGAATCACCGCCGGCGACGTGCTCTCCACATTGCCCTGTACCAGCAGCGGGTCCAGCCGATCGATGTGCCGCCGAATCTGCTCAGCGTTCAGTGAGATCGGCGTAAGCGGGTTCTTGATCTCATGGGCCACCCGCCGCGCCACTTCCTTCCACGCACTCTGCTTCTGCGCGCGAAGAAGCTCAGTCACATTCTCCAGCACCAGCACGTACCCGAGATGCTGGCGAGCCACCGCTCCCGTACTTTCCAGCAGCGCAACCGTAGCCGAAAGATGCACCGGCCCGGCATTCGACGTCATCTGCATCTCCGCCGACGCGCTGCCCATCCGATGCGATCGGCGCAACAGCCGATCCAGCGACTCCGCAATTTCCGGCGTGAAGGCATTGGCCAGCGCCGCTCCCACAAAGTGTTTCTGGCCGCCCGGATCAAGCAGCTCCGAGAACGCCCGGTTGGCAACCACAATCCGGCGATCGGGCGAAAGTGTGACGACCCCATTCGGTATCGTCTCAATGATCGTTTCAAGCTCAGTACGGCGCGCCTGAAGCGCAATATTAGCTTCCGAAAGCTGGGCCGTCGACTGCTCCGCCAGCGCACGCGACGACTCCAGATCTGCCGCCATCGCATTGAAGCTGTCCACCAGTTCGCCGAGCTCTTCGGTGGCGGACTCACCCACGCGCCGCGCATAATCCCCCGCAGCGATCGCCTCCATCGCATCAGCCAGCGACTCCACCGGCTTGGTCACCTGCTTGGACAAATTCAGCGCCAGCCAGCAGCAAGCGAACAGCGCCAGCGCCGTTGTCAGCATTAACAAAAATGTATACAGCCAGCGGATAATCCGGCGCTCACGAAACGACGTCCAGTACGCATCGTTCGCGGCCCGAAGATGCAGTGTCGTAGCTGCTATATCGAGCGGGATCGGAAGCCCGACAACGACTATCCCGCCATGCCCGGTGCCGGCGGTCGCAAGCGTGTAATCAACCGAGCCCAGCGAATAAATGGACCCATCGTTCCGCTGCGCGACCTGCAAAATCGTAGCCTTTTGCGGGCCCCCCAGGGGGACCAAGTCGACCGGCGGAGCGCCGGACGGGTTCTCATCCGTCGCCGTATCGGCCGGATTCAGAGACTTCAACTGCGCCACGCGTCCTTCGCCCTGCGGAACATGCAGCGAGACCAGCGGAATATTGTCGCGGTAAACGATCACGAACCCACCCTGCAGCGTGATTTCGTGGCGATGAAGCTCGTTTGTGAGCGCGGAAACTTCAGCCACGGAGGTGGGTCTACCCTTGGCGTTGGGCGCCGCAGCGGATAGGCCGACAGCGATCGCATCGGCCTCGGCCCGCGCGTTTGCGGCGGCGTAGCGCATCAGCTCCAGCGCCATCTTGTTGGAATCGTCCCGCATCTGCGTCACAGGCTGCGAAAACCAACGGTCCACCGCCCGATTCATCAGCAGGTAGCTGAACAAAAACATGAACGTCAGCGGCACCAGCGAAACCAGCACCGCTCCCCACAACATCCGCGTACGCAGCCGAGTCCCGAGCACGCGCGAACGTTGATCCGCATACAGCTTCAAAACGTTGCGT
>CAZZYB010000297.1:0-5584 GCA_964658125.1 uncultured Acetobacteraceae bacterium
ACATACGTCACACCCAACCCCACATATCCCCACCGCCGCGAGTCCCGAGTAGACCGCGCCCACCTCAACTGGTGCTCACAAAACCCACGCAGCGTATAAGCGGGGACGCTGGTCTCGACGACTTCATTCACCAACTCGACGCGGTACCCCGCCTTCGCAATCCGCGCCCCAATCTCATAGTCATCCGCCAGGCATTCGACCAACGCACCCAACCCACCCGCAGCCTCAAGCGCCGTCTTTGTAGTCGCCAGCGTAGACCCCAACCCGAACCGAATCCCGCCCTCCAACTTCCGAGCCGTCAACACTCCCGGCAGAAAATCCGTAGAAATCCCCAGCGCCTCCAATCGCGACCACAGAGTCCCCTCCGCGCGCCCGATATACGGCGCCGTCACCAACCCCACGGGCAAGCTTTCTCTTTTCTTGCCATTCCCGAAGGGAATCTGCGTTCCGACCGTGCCGCCAAACGTTGCCATCACCCGTTCGAGATACCGCGGCGACACCAGGATGTCGCTGTCATTAATAATCACGTGCTCAAACCGAGCCTCCGGCAGCATCTGCATAAGGTTCGAAACCTTCCCACTAGTCCCCAGCCGCAGCGGACATTCGATTAACCGAATCGCCACATCCGGATACTCCACCCGCAGCCGCGCCACCTCCGCCACAGCCGCATCGTCCAGCGAACTCACCCCAAACAACAGCTCAAACTCACCCGCATAAACCTGCCTGCAATGACTCACAAATGCGGCGTACGTCCGCGGGTCCGTACCTTTCACGGGCTTCAAAACAGAAACCCCCGGCGAAAACTCACCCGCCTTCACACCCCTCCACCGCCGCTCAAAATCACGCGCTCCCCAAAGCGCAATCAACGCATAAGCCATCCCGCTCACGGTCAGCAAAGCCGCAACAATCTCCATCACAACCGCCAGCAAGTCCATCCCGCTAGTGTAGCGAGCTACTCATAACGGAGCGCTTCTATCGGGTCCAGGTTAGCTGCCTTCCATGCGGGGTAGATGCCGAAGACGAGCCCAATCCCGCACGAAACAACAAACGCCGCAGCCACCCATGCCGGTGATACCGCCGCCGGAAAAACTGCGCTGAGCGCCCATCCCAGCAAACTGCCTCCCACCACACCAATGCTGCCGCCGATCGCACACAGCGTCACCGCTTCCAGCGTGAACTGCCCCAGGATCGTCTTTTTGGTCGCGCCAATCGCCTTGCGAATCCCAATCTCGCGCGTCCGTTCCGTCACGCTCACCAGCATGATGTTCATCACGCCGACGCCGCCCACCAGCAGACCCACAGCCGATATGGCAAACATCAGCGCGAACAACCCACTCGTCACCTGATCCCACAGCCGCGTCAGCGAGTCGGTCCCGAAGATCGCGAAATTATCATCCTGCTCGTTGTGCACCTTGCGCCGACGCCGCATCAATTCGCGAATTTCATCCTCGACCAGCGGTCGATTCTTCACATCGTCGTACTTTAAACTGATCCAGTAATCCAGTTCCTCAGGATGCAGTTTGCGAAACGTCGTGATCGGAAAATAAGCCACGTTATCGTCCTGATTCTTGCCGCCGCCAAACGCAGACTTCACTTTCTCCTGCACGCCGATCACCGTAAAAACCAGGCCTTCGACATTGATCTCCTTGCCAATCGGGTCCTCGATGCCAAACAGATCGTTAGCCGTATCATGGCCCAGCACCGTCACGTTCGAAGACTTCTCCTGGTCGTCATCATTGAAGAAGCGACCCTCGCTCATGTCCATGTCGTAAACGTCTTTGCGACTCGCCGTGTCACCTTCGAGCAGCGTACTCTGCGCCTTATTTTTGCCGTACTTCACCGTTACAGTCCCAGCGTTGAAGACCCTATTCGCATGTTGCAGCGCGGGCGACACCGCGACAATGTGCGGCAGGTCCTTCATCGACATTGCATCGTCATACGTCAGTTGCTTGCGTGCCAGCATCTCCGTAGTCGGCCGTCCAAAGCTCACAGGATTGAACCGGAACACCCACAGAATATTCGACCCCAGCGACTGCACACTACCCTGCACGCTGCTGTTCAGGCCATTGATCACCGACGACATACCAATCACCGTCACCACGCCAATCACAATGCCCAGGATCGTCAACCCGCTCCGCAGTTTATTCGTGCGCAGCGTATCGATCGCCATCCGTATCGTTTCTTTCGATTCACTCCAACGCATCGGCTACCTCGCACTTCAATCGCTTTAAATCTCGCTGCGCAACGCCACAATCGGATCAAGGTCCGCCGCCTTGCGCGCCGGATACACCCCAAAGAAAATCCCTACGCTGGTCGACACGAACAGCCCCATCAAAATGCTCCACAAGGCCGTCGACGACGGGAAGCCGGAAAAATATGTCGCAACCTGCGCAACCGCGATCCCTCCCAGCACACCGATCGCTCCGCCCAGCATCGCCATCAATCCGCTCTCAATCAGAAACTGCATCATGATGTCGTTGCGCTTGGCTCCCAGCGCCTTGCGAATCCCAATCTCCCGCGTCCGCTCCGTCACACTCACCAGCATAATGTTCATGATGACGATGCCGCCAACCACCAGCGAGATCCCCGCAATACCCACCACAGCGCCCTCAAACGTCTGGCTGATGCTCTTCCACAAACCGAGGAACGTGTCGTTGGTATCCATGTTGAAACTCTCAGGCTCACCCGGCCGATCGTGCCGCTGCCCGCGCATCAGCACGCGAACCTCGTCCTGCGCCGTTTCCATCTGTTTCGCGGTGCCGCCCTTGATGTACATGGTCAGCGTCTTCATCGTGCCGTAGGTCTTCTGATACGTATTCAGAGGCACGGCAACCCAGTTGTCCTGGCTGCTGCCAAACGTCTTGCCCTGCTTTTCGCTGATCCCGATAATCGTGTACGGCGTCCCGTCCACGCGAATCTCCTGCCCTATCGGATCGGTTCCCGGAAAGAGGTTCTCCTCAATATCGGTCCCAACGATGGCGACATGCGCCCCGTGCTCATCGTCAGCTTCGGTAAAGCCGCGCCCCGAAACCACGTTCAAATTCTGCAACTCCGGCATCTGCCATGTATAGCCGCGAATGGTCGAATCCGTCGTCGACTGAGTGCCATGGACTACCTTCCCGCGTGTCGCCTGGAAAGCCCCCATCGGCCCACACGCATGACAGTTCTCCAAGACGTACTTGTAGTCCTCAAGCGTTATATTCTTGCGCTTCTGATAGCGCAGATAGTCTTCGAGGTTGGTGATAATGCTGGCCTGCTTGGATACCGTGAAAACATCCGCACCATAGTTCGTGAACTTCGTAGCGACGAAGTTATTCGCGCCGTTCACCAGCGTAACCACGGCGATCACCGACGCCACGCCGATCATCACGCCCAGCAGCGTCAGCACGGTGCGCATCTTGTTCGCCCAGAGCGATTGAACGGCAATCCGAAATGCTTCTTTTATTTCCATGAGAGGACCGCCTTCAGTCTACCGCGCACACCGCTCCAAAAGCTTGTACGCTGGCCCCGCCGCCGCGGTTCCCCGTCACAAAATCTTCCCAAAAACCGCATCGCAGCACTGCTGCATCCCCACCACAAACCTCCGAGTCCCCACTTCCTCAAACCCATTCCGCCGATAGAACTCAATCGCCCGCACATTCCCCGCGTTCGTTCCAAGCAGCACCCGCTTCCGCCCCATCTCCCGAGCATCCGCCAGCGCCGCATCCATCAGCCGCTGCCCCGTTCTTCCAGCGCCGTACAGCGAAAGCCGATAGATCCGTTTCAACTCAATATCTTCCGGCCCAACTTCGAACCCCTCAAAGTCCGGCGCGCACACCATCACATAACCAACCGGTGCATCTTCCCCCGTAACCGCCAGCGTAATCCGCGTGTCCGCCTTCGCCAGGTACCGCGCATAAAGCTCAACCGTGTGCTGATCAAGGCAGAACTGCGTGACATCCCGTCCCGGCATCGCCCACGCATACGCCTCGAGGAACGTCGCTGAACCCACCACGCTCAACATCGCCGCATCCTCCGCAGTCGCGCGACGTAGCCGCACCGTCTCAACCGCCGGCCGATCCGGGAATTTGTACCCGCTCGCCTCCGCCCCACAAGCATTCACCACATCACAAGACATAAGCCTCTCCTCAAACGATGATGGCACGGCGAAATCAACCTACCTCAACTCTGTAATCTAAACCGCGGTGAACACAGCCCGGGTGCCCCCGTTCCCGACAGTCTCACCGTCTGTGTGGGTCTACCTCAAACTTCTGCACCCCCACCACCCAGTTTCCGCATCTCTACAACAGCATGTCCGACCAACCAGCCCACCTGCAGGACGCCCTCCACGCCCGCCTGGCCGACCAACTCATCGCCGATCCCGCCACCCCGAAATTCCTCCGCGAGCTCGCCGCCAACCCCCGCGTAACCGTCCGCCGCCCCGGCACACCCAATCCCCGCGGCAAGTGCATCGTCTACTGGATGCAGCGCTCTCAGCGCGGCCGCGACAATCACGCCCTCGACCTCGCGGTGTCTCTGGCCAACGCCCTGAAGCTACCTGTAGTCGCGTACTTCGCCGCCATCTCCAACTTCCCCCACGCAAATTTGCGCCACTACGCCTTCCTCCAGCAGGGCCTACCCGACATAGCCGAAGACCTCGCCGCCCGCAACATCGGCTTCATCATGCGCCGAGCCCCACACTGCGACCAAGCGGAATTCTTCGCCGACGTTCGAGCCGCCATGGTCATCGGCGACGAGAACCCCATGCGCGAACCCGAGCGCTGGCGCCGCCATCTCGCCGACACCCTCACCATCCCCTTCTGGACCGTCGACAACGACGTCATCGTCCCCTCCAAGCTCCTCGAAAAAGCCCAGTTCTCAGCCGGAGTAGCCCGCCCACGGCTCTACCGGGTCCTCCCCGAATTCCTCCACCCCTACGAAAACCCGGTAGCCACCCACCCTTGGAAGCACCCCCGCAATCTTCGCGCCGACGACATCCACGCCGACATCACCGCCGGCTGGCCCGACTTCGACCGCACCTGCAAACCCGTAGAAGCCTGGCAAGGCGGACACCACGCCGCCATAAAGCGCCTAAACCACTTCACCACCAACCTCCTCAACACCTACGACAAAGACCGCAACCACCCCGAACTTGACGGCACCAGCGCCCTCTCGCCTTACCTCCACTTCGGCCACATCGGCCCAGTCACCATCGCGTTAGCCGTAGACGCGGCCGCAAAAAATGACTCTCGGCTCAAAACTGGCCGCGACGGCTACTTCAACGAACTCATCGCCTGGCGCGAACTAGCAGTCAACTTCGTCCGCTACCAACCCGACTACGACAACCCCGCCTGCGCCGACAACTGGGCCCGCGCCACCATCGCCGAGCACGACCAGGACCCGCGCGAAATTCTCTACAAACTCCCTCAACTCGAAGCCGGACTGACCCACGACGACCTATGGAACGCCGCCCAGATCCAGATGGTCCGCCACGGCTGGATGCACAACTACCTGCGCATGTACTGGGCCAAAAAAATCGTCGAGTGGACCCCCAACGTCCGCATCGCCATGCGCGTCGCCATCTACTTAAACGACCGCTACTTCA
>CAZZYB010000298.1:0-5579 GCA_964658125.1 uncultured Acetobacteraceae bacterium
CCTGAATCCTCACGCCACCCTTGAACTTTTCATCGATCGCCTGCTCGACTACGACACCGAAATCATCCAGGTAGAATCCGAGTCCGAGCTCCCCGCAGCCATCACGAAATCACTCGCTCAAGCCGGTCAGCAACGCCTCCTCGCACCCGCAGAATTCCCCGCGCACTGGCTCCAGGCCAACCCACCGGTCCAGCTCGATCACGATCTTTCCATCGACGAAGTGGACAGCGCCGAAGCCGTCCTCACCACCTGCGAAGTTGCCATCGCCTCCACCGGTACGATCATCCTCGTCCACGGCGGAGCCCAGGGCCGCCGCATGATCACCTTGCTCCCGGACCACCACATCTGCCTCGTCCGCCGCGATCAGGTCGTAGAGCTAGTACCGGAAGCGCTCGCCGCCATTGCCTCGCAGAGCAGCCACCCCATCACCACCATCTCCGGCCCATCCGCGACATCCGATATCGAGATGACGCGCATCCGAGGCGTCCACGGCCCTCGCCACCTGACCGTCATTCTCTACGGCCCACTCGCCTAGTCGCCGAGAAAAATCGGATGCCCGTCGAAGTGAAAAACCTCCGTCAGATTCGACCACTTCTCCCCGGGCAAGGCATCGCTCATGGGAGCCTGCATCGGGTCCATGATGCTCCACCACCGCTGCGTCTCCGGATCGGCCGCCATCTTGTTCATGTCGGCCGCAAAATCACTGCCGTGATACTCGAAGTAAGCAAACAGCACGCCACTCCGCAAAAAGATGCTGTAGTTCCGAATCCCGCAATCCGCAATCGTCTTGAGCACACTCGGCCACACCGCAGCGTGATACCGCACGTACTCCGCTTCATGCTCCGGACGCAACTGAATTATCTGCGCATAACGCCGCATGCTTAACCCTCCGCTACCAGTCTGCGCGCCAGCTGCACGTACATCTCTACACAGTCCAGCAACTCGCTCTTGCGGATACGTTCATCCGGCGTATGCGCCACATGGATACTCCCGGGCCCAAGCAGGAACGGCTCGCCCCAATTCGTGAGCGAAGGAATGTCCGTCGTAAACTTCGCCACCATCGTAGGCAGACCCGCGACTTCGCGCATTCTTACAAACGGCAGCTCCAGCGAAAACTCCACCTCCGCGCGGCCGTCCACCGCCTCCACAATGGCATCGCGAGTCGCCTCGGCCGGCCCTACCAGCCTGATCAGGATGTGCGCTTCAGCCTTGTCCGCAATCACGTTCGGCGCCCGGCCACCCTGGATGATGCCGACGTTCATCGTCGACTCACCAATCCCCTCAACCACGGGCAGCTGCAGCGCTTGAACATCGTGCAGCGCCGCCAGCAGCTTGTCGATCGCCGATTCACCCAGCTCCGGATAAGCCGAGTGCGCCATCTTTCCATGCGCTCTCAATTCCACCCGTAGACAGCCTTTTGAAGCCAGTGCCAGACGATTGTCCGTCGGCTCGCCATTGATCAAAAACCGCGACCCCTTCGGATTCTGATTCGCGACCTTCGCCCCAGCCGAGTCGCGTTCCTCGCCAACAACAAACAGCAATCCCACCCGCGCGCCTTCCGCGATCAGTCTCTCTGCTGCGGCAACCTGCGCGGCAATGATTCCCTTGGCGTCGCAGGTTCCGCGCCCGTACAGAAACTCCGCATCCTCGCGGCAAGGCCCGAGAAACGGAGGCACGGTATCCATGTGCGTCGAAAAAACTAAGTCCGGCGTAATGCCCGCTCGGCAGGCATAAACATTGAACCTTGGCCCGGTCCCGCCTCCCGGCGTCTTGGCCGGATCAGGCTGCGGCACCGCCTGCCGCTCAATCGCATAACCCTGCCCTGCAAGGAAGTCGGCGAGAAACTTCCCCGCCGGCGCCTCGTGATACGTGGTTGATTCAATGTCGACAAGCTGCCGTGTAAGTTGGATCGGATCGATGGGCATTCGCTCCAGCATAACCCGCGCCTCCACGCCGACCCGAACGGTACACTGAGGAAATGTCCGGCGCCTCCGCCTTTCGCTCTCACGTCCAGACAATCGACGACCTTCGCGGCCCCGTCGGCCGCCTCGAAGCGCTGCTCAACACCGGCAGCGAAGACGCGCTCTACGCCGCTGTCGTTGCGCACCCGCATCCTCCCAGCGGCGGCACCATGCACACGAAGGCCGTCTATCACGCGACCAAAGCGTTCTCGCACTTCGGCCTGCCAGTCCTGCGCTTCAACTTCCGCAGCGCGGGGCTGAGCGAAGGCGCACACGACGAAGGCATCGGCGAAGTGGAAGACGTTCGCACGGCGCTCGACTGGCTCGACCGGCGCTTCGGGCTGCCCATCCTCTTTGCGGGCTTCTCGTTCGGCTCCAACGTTGGCTTCCGGGCCTGCTGCGGCGATACCCGCGTACAGGGCCTCGTCGGCCTCGGCCTGCCTGTCCGGGCTGCCGGGCGCGACTACACCTACAACTTCCTCCCCGCCTGCCGAGCCCCGAAGCTTTTTGTCTCCGGCGACCACGACGAGTTCAGCCCCCGCGGGGTACTTGAATCGGTCCTCGTCTCCGCCCCTGAACCCAAACGCATCGTCTGGATCGAGGGCGCGGATCATTTCTTTGGCGGCATCCCCGGCTCGCCCGGCTCGAAGCTCGAAGCGATGCAAGGGGCGATGCGGAGCTGGATCGCAGCCGAGTTTGGTTTGACCCCGGCGTAACCCCCCTATGTTTTTGGTCAAAGTCTTCAAAGCACGGGAGTTGAGCGGTGACTTCGGCTGTTGCTCTGGCCCGTGGAGCTAAAGCTCCACCCCCCCTTTTTTGCTCAAAGTCTTCAAACCATGACGCTTAAGCGGAGACTTCCCCTTGTGGTTCGGCGGCGAGTGTATGGAGGGCCCTGGCTTCAAGCCCCTCCGGAGACCGCATTCCCCTGTTTTAACGTAAAGTCTTCAAAGCAAGACACCTAAGCGGTGACTTCGGGTTTCATTGTGCCCATTTAAATACGAAGGCCCGGCTTCAAGCCGGACCGAGAAGAACCCACTGATTTCAGTGTACAGCGGGTGTCAAGGGTGTTTGCGAATACCTGCCCATACCATCGAGCTTGAGCCGTCTAGCCCTGATCCTGTTTCGCGAGCCAGGTACGAATCGCTGAGCCACACTCCTCCGGGGCTTCGTCGTTCGGCAGATGGCCCACCTCCCGCAGAGTGACCTGCTTCCATTGCGTCATGTGCCGCTGCAACGCCGCCGCCGTGGTGATCGGCACGACGGGATCGTGGTCTCCCCATAAGAACAATGCCGGTGAGTCAATTGGCTCGACCTCCAAGCGCATTTTCAGCGCAGTCATGTCCGCGTTCCAGGTCTTGATCAGGCGCAGAACGGCACCGACCGTCACGGGATCAGCCAAACTTCGCCGGTAGGGCCTGAAGTCCACCTTGGCCGCGCGACCTTTGGGTCCCAGCAATCGCTTGAACCCCAGGCCTTGGAAGGGCGTCGGAAACCACCGGAAACTCCGCGCTACAGTCGCACCGAGCGGTGAGTTGTAAAACGCGATCAGGCGGCGCTCTCGCAGCAGAAACGGATGCGCGGGTGCAAGCAGAATCAATCCACGCGTGCTCTCCGGAAAGGCCGCCGCTAGTTGGAGCGTCACCAACCCGCCATGCGAGTGGCCCAGAAGAATTGGCCTCTGCACGCTCACCGCGTCGAAGAATCCGTGCACCCGCTCCGCAAGCGCGGCGAGCCCAGCGTCAGACTCTTGCAAGCGTCCTGGAACATCACGCCCCGGCAGATCCAGCGCTATCACCCTGTAAGCGGCGGGCATCTCCGCAATCAACGCTCCGAACGTGTCCGCCGAAGCGACCAACCCATGCAGAAACACGAGCGCAGGCTTACCTACCCCGCCAACCGCCTCGCGCTCTAAATACCGCAGCCGAACCCCGTCGACGACAAGCTCTCGCTCGACCACGGCCTAGACCGCAGCAGCCGCCAACTGCTCCGCGTGCTGCTCGGCCTGTGAAACCTTCAGCAGCTTGCGCAGCAACTCCATCGCCGTATCCACATGCTCGCGCTGCAACAGAAACGACGGCAGGAAGCGCATCACATTTCCCTGCACCGCATTCAGCATGACGCCCTGCTCAAGCGCGGCCTCGAGGATCGGACGCATCGGCACATTCATCTCCAGCCCCAGCAGCAAGCCCTCACCGCGAGCCTCCACCGCCAGCGGAGAATCCCGCTCCAACTCCCGCAGCCCGGCGAAAAGATAATCACCCACATCGCGCACCTGCGCCAGCAAACCCTCGTCCTCAACTACGGACAGGAACTCCAGGCCGAGCCTGCAGGCCATTGGACTTCCGCCCAGCGTGCTGCCATGCTTGGCCACGCCGAAGGCATCGAAGAGCATGTCATTCACCAGCAGCGCACTCAGCGGAATCCCTCCGCCCAGCGGCTTGCCGAGGATCAAAGCATCGGGCTTCACGCCACTGCGCTCAAAGGCAAACCACTCGCCAGTCCTCCCCAGCCCGCTCTGAATCTCGTCAAAAATCAGCAGCGCATGATGCTTGTCCGCCAGCACGCGAGCCTCGGCGAGAAACGCGTGGTCGAGCACGTGCACACCGCCCTCCCCCAGCAACGGCTCCATGAGGATTGCCGCCGTCGCGTCGCTGACAGCCGCGCGAAGCTGCGCAACATCGTTGCGATCCACAAAATGCACATGCGGCAGCCCGGGCCCAAAATCTATCCGGTACTTCTCCTGCCCCGTGACGGACAGCGAACCGTAGGTCCGCCCGTGGTACGAAGCCCGCAGCGCCACAATCTCGTGCTTCGGGTGCGAGTAATTCTGCCGCGCGTGGGTTCGCGCCAGCTTCAGCGCACCTTCTAC
The DNA here is from genome assembly GCA_964658125.1 of uncultured Acetobacteraceae bacterium. GTDB lineage: Bacteria > Acidobacteriota > Terriglobia > Terriglobales > Acidobacteriaceae > Granulicella. Next base: position 4,831 of record CAZZYB010000298.1, read on the forward strand.
AGCCTCCGACCCGCCGGTGGAATAAAACACGCCCTTCATCCCGGAAAGATCGCACAGCCGCTCGCCAAGCTCCCCCGGATACCGGCTGGCATACTGCGGCGAAAGGTGCACCAACTGCGCCGCCTGGTCAGCCATCGCTGCGACCATGCGAGGATGGGCATGGCCCAGGGCATTCACCCCCAGCCCGGCCATCAGGTCGAGGTAGCGGTTGCCGGAAGTGTCGTAGAGAAAGACCCCCTTGCCGTGATCCATCACGACAGGAAAGCGGGCGTAGACCGGCAACAGGTGCGCAGAGTCGCGGTCGAGAATAGTTTGGGCGTCGGCGTCTTGCCGGAAAAGAGACATGGTCTATCCAGTTCACAGCGTTTATCGGCGGGGGTCAAGCGTACGCGCACCTTCGCCGTTACCGGCGGTTTCAATTCGTCACAGAAAATCGACTCATCGTCACTTCCGCAATTGCGTATACCCCTATGATTTCATACATTCCGGCGTCTGGCGCTTCATAGAAAGCCCTTCATCCAGTGCATTTCAGCGTTTGGCATTTGGTGTGCTACATCCATAATGGATGTAGCCGATGTACCGTTGTCCTGAACGCTCTGCATGAAAAGCGGATACCCAACTCGTCTGCTCGCCATCCTCCTCGCCCTGGTCACTCTTGGCGCGATGGGCCTCGCAGTCGCCAATCTAGTTCAGGAATCCAGCTACAACTCGCCTACGGACGGAGCGCGCAAGCAGGATGTGATTGCGAC
>CAZZYB010000299.1:0-5564 GCA_964658125.1 uncultured Acetobacteraceae bacterium
GTCGTCAAGCAGCAACATTTGAAGGAGCATCCATGTCGCAGTTCGCAAGATTTCTTCTGATCGTACTTTTCGCAGGTTCAGCAATGGCCCAACAGCCTGCGGCGGACCACTGGGTGGGCTCGTGGGCTACATCGCCTGTCGTGGCAAAAAATGCGGGCGGGCACTTCGGTGCTGAGGGCACGGACGGCACGACCATGCGGGAGATCGTGCACCTGTCGGTTGGTGGGCCGGCTGTGCGGGTGATTTTTACCAATGAATTCGGCGCGGACCCGCTGACGATTGGATCGGCGCGGGTGGCAGTGCGTGCCAGCGGAAGCGATGTGGTCGCTGATGGTTCGGTGGCGCTGACGTTTGGGGGGCGGCCTTCGGTTGTGATTCCGCCGGGAGCGCTGATGGTCAGCGATGCCGCCGCGCTCAAAGTGGCGCCGCTGTCGGATCTCGCGGTGAGCTTCTTTCTGCCGGACCAGCCGGTGACGCAGTTGACGCTGCATGGATTTGCGAATCAGACAAATTACTATGTGGGCGGCAATGTCGTTGACGCGGCGAGCTTGACTGCGCCGCTGACCAATCGGAGCTGGGACTTCCTGAAGGGCGTCGATGTGAAGGGTGACGGGGCGTCGATTGTGATGTTTGGCGACAGCATTACCGACGGCGCTTTGAGCACCAGGGACATGAACACGCGCTGGCCGGACGTGCTGGCCAAACGGCTGCAGGCGGACCCGAGAACTGTGTCTTTAGGCGTACTGAATGAGGGTATCGGCGGCAATCGTGTGCTGCATGATGTGACGGGGCCGAGCGCGCTGGCGCGGTTCGATCGCGACGTTCTGGCACAGACAGGCGTGAAGTACCTGGTCATCATGGAAGCCATCAATGACATTGGCCACGCCGCCGATCCGGACCCTGCGAAACGCTACGACATCATTACGGCGGAGGACCTGATTGCGGGCTACTCGCAACTGGCGCGGCGGGCGCATACGCATGGCATCAAGGTCATTGGGGCGACGCTGACGCCGTATGTCGGTGCAAAGTATCAGTCGGATGCAGGGGAGGCCATGCGGCAGGCCGTGAATGCGTGGATTCGCAGTACGCCGGAGTTCGATGGAGTGATCGATTTCGATAAAGTGATCACCGATCCAACGCATCCGGGGGTGTTTCTGCCCGCGTATGACAGCGGCGATCACCTGCATCCGAAGGACGCGGGATACCAGGCTATGGGGGCGGCGGTGGACCTGAACCTTTTTGTGGAGCAATCGCTAAAGGTTCCTGCGGTAGTGTCGAAAAAGAAGAAGTAGTCGGGCCAAACGTCGGGAAAGCAGGGCGGCTGGGAGAAACTCTCCCAGCCGTTCTTTTTAAGCGGGCTCTATTTGAGTTCGTATCCGGCGAAGAAGTAGCCGATCTCGAAGGCAGCGGTATCTTCGGCGTCGGAGCCGTGGATGGCGTTCTCGCCGATGGAAGAGGCGAACTGCTTGCGGATGGTGCCTTCCTCGGCGTTGGCGGGATTGGTCGCGCCCATCAGCTTGCGGAAGTCGGCGATGGCGTTTTCCTTCTCGAGGACCATGGGGTAGATGACGCCGGAGCTCATGAAATCAGTGAGTTCGCCGAAGAAGCCACGCTCGGAGTGGACGTAGTAGAAGCCCTCTGCCTGGGCCTTGGTGAGCGCGATCTTCTTGATGGCGATGAGCTTGAAGCCGGCCTTGCTAATCTCCGCGAGGATCGCGGCGGTGTCGCCCTTTTTAACCGCGTCGGGCTTGATGATGCTGAAAGTACGCTGTGACACGAATATCTCCTGGCTGCGTTTCTAGTGCGATTCTGTTGCGTTTTGGCAGCTATATCAGTGTAAATGGTTGGGGTACATTAGTCTGGCAGTCCATTGGAGGTGTTATGGCTGATGAGACATGGCAGCTTGCGCATGCAACACCGATATTGCGAGTTGAGAACCTTGCGGCGAGCCTGGGTTACTACACGAAGTCGCTGGGGTTCAAGGTCGATTGGACGACCGGGAATTTCGCGTCTGTGACGCGGGACAGATGCTCGCTCATGTTGACCGAGGACGAACAAGGCCATGCGGGAACCTGGGTATGGACCGGCGCCGCGGATGTTGAGGTGCTGCACGCGGAGTGGCTGGCGAGCGGCGCGATGATTCGGCAGGGGCCGACGAATTTTCCGTGGGGTTCGCTGGAGATACAGGTGACCGACCCGGATGGGCATGTGCTGCGGTTTGGGTCGGAGGGGATCGAGGGGATGGCGTTCGGGCCGTGGATGGATGCCAGTGGCAAGCTGTGGCCGATGAGTGCGGGTCAACCTGGAGCCGGGTGATCGAAGGATTGAGCAGCGGCCAGCTAGGCGTGGCTGGCCGCGTCGGCCTCTGCGTCGGAGTTGTTCATGTTGACGCGGTTCTGCTCAATGGCCGCTCGGACCTTGGCGACGGACGTGCCATGCACCCGGACGGCCTCGTGTAGCACCTGGCCGGTTACTCCAAACTGCGCGGACCAGTAACGTACGTCGGACGCGAGCTTGGGGTTGATTTGTTCGGGGTCGTGCGGCGCCTTTGGAGTGTCGTTGTCGAGCGTCGACAGTGTGTCGAAGTCGGTTGGCTTGATTCCCATCTCGCGGGTCGGATCAGACATGCGTGGTTCGCTCCTTCCTTGGTGCGATGTATGGCGAGGGTCTTGGGATGCCCCGCCGCAGAGGCACGCTGGTTTCAGCTCAGGGCGTGATCGTCGATGGCTTAGCTTAGACTCAAGCCACATGTTCAACCGGGGCCACGCCTACACGACAATCATCAGCAACAAAGATCGTGGACGGACCCTCCTCTCCCACCTGGCAAGCCTTTACACGCACTCGACCGCACAAGCCTGGCAGCAAAATCTGGACAACGGCGAAGTTACCCTTGATGGCGTTACGGCTACCGGAAGGGAATCGCTAGCGCTGGGCCAAACTCTCGTTTGGAACCGTCCACCGTGGATCGAACCGGACGCTCCTCAGGAGTTCGAAGTCCTGTTCGAGGACGCCCATCTGTTGGCCGTCAACAAGCCCAGCGGGCTGCCAACGCTCCCGGGCGGCGGCTTCATGGAAAACACTCTCCTGCGGTTGGTGCAAAAGCAGACGCCCAACGCAAACCCTGTCCACCGATTGGGCCGAGCCACTTCCGGCATCGTCCTGTTCGCCAAGACACCGCAGGCGGCTGCTAAGCTAACCGCAAACTGGAACACGCCCAGAGTTCAAAAAATCTACCGCGCGGTCGCGCAGGGTGTTGCGGAGCACGACGCGTATGAAATTCTGACACCCATCGGCCTTGTGCCGCACCCGCTGATCGGTTCGGTGTGGGCCGCTAAGTCCGATGGCAAGCCGTCGAAGTCCTCGGCGACGGTGATCTCACGAGGCGCCAGCACGACAACGTTCGAGGTGAGTTTGCACTCGGGCCGGCCTCATCAAATCAGAATCCATCTGGCGTCTATCGGCCATCCGCTAGTGGGCGATCCTCTGTACGGCTTGGCCGGGCAGCCTCTTGAAACTCTCCCCGGGCTGCCGGGCGATGGAGGATATTTGCTGCACGCCCAGTTTCTGAAATTCCAGCACCCCATCAGCGGAGAACAAATCGAGGTTGAGGCGGCTTTGCCGTCGGAGTTCGGATTGGATCAGAGGTTCACCGCGGGAACAAGAGGCGGCCGCTGAGTTGAAGGTGCCCTTTCAGTTAATCTGTTTCGGCTCTACCTGCTTGTACCCGGCGGGTACGCTGAACTGAGACCCATCCACCGAGGCTCTGGAAAAGCTCGTAAGCTGAATGTTCGATTCCATCAGCACCGCCGCAGGAGGTGCCCCTGAGCTGTCGGCTGGAGGCGGGTCTTCCTGCTTCTTCTTTTTGCCAAACCCTCCAAATGGAAGGCTGCTCATGATCGCCGATTTTGCTACACCACCGGCAGTCGGTGGCGGTGGACCCGCCGGAAGCGGAGCCTCGGAAGCGGCTGGCAACGGTGTGCCGTCCGCCGTAGTGCCTACCCGCATGATCTGCAGGACTGGGATGCCTTTCAGTTTGGACATTTCCTCCACCATGTCTGCCATGCCCTTTCCAGCTGCGGGCTGTTGCATCATCGCCATCATCTGGGCGTTCATCGCGCCGGTCATGACGACACCCATCTTGAGTGCATAGCGCTTATAGAACTCGCGGACCTCAGCGTAACCGGGGATTTCGGGCGCGAGATACATGTCGTTCGTGATCGCCAAAGCGGCAGCCTGACCCGACTTTTTATCGGTGGCGTCAACGGTCATCGTCATGATCGACTCATGAGTGTTCAGGCCGGCGACATCCCTGGACGCTCCAGTATTACGCACCTTGATATCGAACTTCACGTCGACGTTTTCGGGTTGATTGCTCTCGGGCTGCTGCCGCTGCTTTGACTGCTGGGCTTTGGCCTTAGCCATCGCGGCTTCCATTTGCTGACGCATCTGCTCGAACGTCATGGTGGTGTACTGCTTTTTAAGATGGTCGATGACGGTAATGGTGCCGGCGTCGAGGTCAATGATCTCCGTGCTGTCTTTGTTGGCACGCATCATGCGGTTGCCCTTGATCGTCACGGTGCTGACGATCGGTTCGCCAGCCTGTCGGGCCTGCTTACTGAAGCTGCCGGCGACCTTCAGCATACTCATGATCGAACCGCCCGTAATCTGGGTCGTCTCCTGGTATGTGAAGTCCGCCCGGGCAACGGTGTAGGGAGATGCCAGGACACAAGTAAGCAAGATGTTTAATGGCTTCATGGATATTCTCCTGCAAAGGAATCTGGGCCTGCGCTCGGGATGAGGTCCGAGGGATGTAGCGGTGAAAATTGAGATTGATAGGCGGTAAGCTCGTCAGTCTTTTGCGGCACCATTATATGGCTGGCAAAACGGATTTTGGCATTAGCTGCAAATTAGTAGCGCCAGCTTGTGAGGTCGGCGTTGGGTGGGGCGGTTTTGGCGATGCGGTCCATGATCTGCGGAAGGTACATCTGGTTGTAGTGGAGGCGGGAGTAGGCGTTGGATTTGGTAGGGTCGCCGTTCCAGCAGTGCTCGGCGCGGGGGCCGTATTTGACTTCGCCGTCGTAGGGGACGCCGTGGCCAGGGGTGCCGGTGGTCTTGAGGAAATCTTCCATCAGGTAGACCGCGTCGTTAAGGAAGTAGGTGTCGTCCGAGCCGACATAGAGGTGGAGCTTGCCCTGGAGTTTGGGGCCGAGGGTCTGCCAGTCGCGCTGGAGGATGGCGTTGAGGTCGAAGTGGTCGTGCCAGTAGGCGGCGGTGTGGTGGTCGATGGCGCCGGTCTGCTTGTCGAAGATGGGGACGGGATAACCGTCGGCGCCCTGGGGTGAGAAGACGGCCTGCCAGATGTCGAACTGTTCGCCGGAACGGCCGCGATCGCCGAGCGCGGCTTCATAGGCGACGTTGTCGCGGACGCTGATCAGCGTGTGGCCGAGGTAGTCGCGCATGGCGGGCTGCTCGATCTTTTTGTTGGCGCCGGGGCGGTAGAACATGTTGGCGTCGTTGTAGAGATCGGTGGTCATGTAGGCGTGGAAGTCGACGGGATCGGGACA
>CAZZYB010000300.1:0-5558 GCA_964658125.1 uncultured Acetobacteraceae bacterium
GCCCAAGGATGCGGCCAGCGGGATCGTTTTTTTCGGCGTCCAGAAAACGACGTGGACGCGGAGCAAGACGGCGCGTCAGTACTACTTTCATCGCTTCTATGACTTCCAGCCGGACTTGAACACCAGCAACCCGGAGGTGCAGGCAGAGATCCTCAAGATCATGGGCTTCTGGGTGCAGCTTGGCGTCTCGGGCTTCCGTATGGACGCTGTGCCGTTTGTGATCTCCACCAAAGGAGCCGACGTTACCAAACCCGTTGAACAGTACGACATGCTGCGCACCTTCTCGCAGTTCATCAGCTTCCGCAAGGGCGACGCGATCGTGCTGGCAGAAGCCAACGTCCTTCCGGACACCGATATGCAGTACTTCGGGGAGGCCGGCGAGCGGCTGCAGATGATGTTCAACTTCCAGGTCAATCAACACGTCTTCCTCGCGCTCGCGACCGGCGACACGACAGGCCTTGCGCAGAGCCTGAAGGATACGTACGACCGCCCGGCAACAGCCCAGTGGGGCCACTTTTTGCGGAATCACGATGAGCTCGACCTCGGGCGGCTTACCCCCGAGCAGCGAGAGCAGGTCTTCGCTGCCTTTGCGCCGGAGAAGGACATGCAGCTTTACGACCGAGGCATCCGCCGCCGCCTGGCGCCGATGCTGCACGGCGATCGCAGGCGGCTCGAGATGGCCTACTCGCTGCTGCTCTCGCTGCCGGGCACGCCCGTCATTCGCTATGGCGATGAGATCGGCATGGGCGATGATCTCTCCTTGCCGGAGCGCCTGGCCGCACGCACGCCGATGCAGTGGTCGAACGAACCTCAAGGCGGGTTTACGTGCAACCCCAAGCCGGCAAACCCGGTCATCTCGGATGGGCTCTACGGCTACCAGCACGTCAACGTGGCCGACCAGCGCCGCGATCCCAACAGCCCGCTCAACTGGATGGAACGGATGATCCGCTTCCGCAAAGAGACGCCGGAAATTGGCTGGGGAGAATTCAAGGTCCTGCGCATGCCTCGGAAAGATATCCTGGCGGTGCGGTACACCTGGCGGGGAGTCGCGGTGCTGATCCTGCACAGCTTCTCAGGCGATGCGATTGATCTCGTCTTCCGATCTGTCCCGAGCGATGAGCCCGACCGGACGCTGACCAACATCCTTTCGAGCGACCATAGCGATGCTGCGGAGGATGGCAAGCACCGCATCCGGATGGAACCGTACGGCTATCGCTGGTTTCGTGTGGGCGGGCTCGGAGATCGGCTGCGCAGGAGGGACGTTTAGTGCTGTTACGCGGTTCTTGAGTCGGCGGGTCGGGATTCGAGGCTTGAAAACTCGAGCAGAACATTTACGAGCTTGAGCAACCGCACACTTCAAAGCGTCTGGCATATCCCCTGGTTTCCGCAGCCAGCTACGAACAGACGGACCTGTCGGAGTTTACGGCTGACCTTGCCGGCGTTTTCCGCTCGCTACGGAGAAGGCGGGCTCCAGTTGATGGTGGATTGTCAGCCCCTGCAACAGGTCGCCTACGTTGATCGGGAAATGTGGGAGGAGATCGTGGCTCAGGGGGTATTGAAAAAGGACTGTATCAGGATTGCGGCGCTGACGGCAAACACCAGGGCGATTGGCATGGCGATGGCACCTACCTTCAAGAACTTCCAAAAGCTGACATCGAGCTTTTCTTTGCGAAGAGCCAGGAGCCAAAGGATCGTCGCCAACGATCCGGTGATGGAGAGGTTGGGCCCCAGGTCGACTCCGATCAGGACGGCGTGAGCCATCAAACCCTTGATGTGCGCCGCCTCCAAGGTTCCTCCTGCGATCAAACCCAGAGGAAGATTGTTGACCAGGTTATTGCCGATTGCGACGACGCCAGCAACAACGTAGGCGGCAGCAGCGGGTGCGAGCTTTTGCGCATTGGCAAGCCATGTCTGCGTGAGATTCAATGCACCGACGCTTTCAACTGCATCGACCATGATGAAGAGTCCGGCGACCAGGACCAGCGTTCCCCAATTAATTTCGCGTGCAAGCTTTATCGGATTGCTCCGCGCCCTGATCGAGACGACGGCCGTGATGACCAAGGCCGCGAAACAGGTAGGGAGACCGAGGTCCTTCTTGAGAGCGGACGCGGTGAGAAGGACCAGCACCATCATCACCAGCCCTGCGAGGACGAACTTGCCTTCGACAGGAAGAGTCTCGGCTTCTATCTGGGAGTCAATTTGCCCCTCCAGGTCTTTTCGAAAAACAAAACGCATGACGAGATAGGTAGCGCCAATCGAGAGAATGGAGGGCACACCAAAGGCCAGCAGCCATTGACCGAGGAGCGGCATACTCCCGCCGTGATAGACGACCAGATTTGCAGGGTTGGAGATAGGCAGAACGAACGAGGCCGCGTTTGCGATGAGGGCACAGATGAATAGATAGGGGAGCGGCTCAACCTTGGCCTTACGTACAGCCTTGAGAATCGCCGGCGTAAGAACAACGGCGGTCGCGTCGTTCGACATGAAGATCGTTACGACGGTGCCGATGGCGTAGATAAGGATGAAGAGGCGCGAAGTCGAGCCCTTCGCTCCACGGATTGCAGCCGAGGAGAGCCAGTCGAAAACGCCGTGCTCACGGGCAAGCTCCGATAGCAGCATCATGCCGATCAGGAAGAGGTACACGTCCGAGCCTTCCGCGACCGCCTTGCCCGCAAGCTTGAGCGGGACCAGCCTGAAGGCGACGAGGAGGATAGCTCCGCCACTAATCCAATACACCTCTGCTACATTCCACGGGCGCATGAGCATCAGCAGAATGCTTAGAGCAACAATTCCGGGAAGGAGGACGTGTGCCATCTGTGGGGAGAACATTTACCAGTTTCTCCCCTTGTCGTCAGGGCCGAGCTGCGTAGCCGGCAGGCCATGTTGGGGCCATGCTTTGAGTGACTTGTCTTGATCGCGCGCAACGCAGGTCGGGCCTATCGGCTTGAACGAGCTTAGGTCAAGGCTGCTGCTCATGCAGGAACCTCCGTTTTCGCCTCAGATGGATCTGCCGAAAGTGTTTCAGGTACGCCAAACCAAAGGATAGTAGGAGCGATTGCCGCAACAGCTCCGAGCGCAAGAAATGAGATGCTGAAACTGAAATGCTGAATCAGCTTTCCACCAAAGGATGTACTGAGCGCAGCTCCCAGACCGACCGCCGTTGCGAGGCCACCTTGAACCAAGTTGAAACGGCCTGTACCTTCTGTCCTGTCAGCCACGACAAGGACAGACACAACACCGAAGATTGCGTTGGCGACGCCGTCGAGGAACTGAACGGCGACAAGGCCGGCCGTGTTGTGGATGCTCGTATAGAGCACCGCACGAATGGGCAGGACGGCAAATCCCAGAAGGAGTAGCGGCTTTCTGCCGTGTACATTTGCCCGCCTGCCAATCGCTGTAGCTGAGCACATGATGACCACCTGAGTCACAATGATGCACGCGGACATGAACGGCGCTGCCGAGGACTTCGATCGATTCGAGAGCATCTCGCCAAGCTGGGGAAGCATGGCAGCGTTGGCGAAGTGAAAGAAGAAGGCACAAGAAAGAAATACGACTAGGACGCGGTCTCCTGCCAGCGCGTGAAAGAAGGAGACATGCTGGTTGGGTGAATCCGCCGTTTTCTCCGCTCCTCCACGGGCAAGCTCATAGTCGATCTGGTCTCCGCGTATGGACAGCACAGAGAGAATGGTAGGCACGGTAAGGATGGCAGCCGTGATGAATATGGCTCGGTTGCCAAACATATGGCTGATACCGGCGATAAGCAGAGCACAGGCAACATTGCCTGCGGAATTGAAGGCTTGATTCTTCCCAAACTGCCGGTCGAACAGTTTGTAACCGACCAAGCCCATTGTGATCGCTGCGAGTGTCGGGGCCATAAACGGGGCCGCGCTACCGATGAGTATCTGGGAACCGTAGACCGCGCCAGGCTCGGTAGTGTACGACAACAGCACCGCGCCGGCCGCAAGCGTAATCGCACCGATGACGAGTACCATCCGCTTTGAGCGCAAACGATCGACAAAGGCACCAGCCGGAGTTTGAAGAACGACGGTGACTATACCGCCGAGCGTGAGCGCAACACCGACTCGGCCTGGGTTCCATCCTGCACTTGCAAGATATGCCGCAAGGAAGGGTCCCAAACCGGTCTGGACATCAGCAAGGAAGAAGTTCGCGGACTGCAAGGCCCGGACGCTTGACTGCTTCTCCTGTGAGAGCGGAATGTCCATGAGAGCCCATTACTTTCGTGAGCCGGTGAAACTCAGCGCAGACTTCGCAGCCATGAGCTTCTCAGGACCATGCTTGACTACGTGGGAGAGAGCTTCCGCTGCCCGGATGAGCTCTAGCGCCTGCCGAAAGTTGCTGCTCGAGAAAGCCCGCCGGGCTTCCTGGAAAGACCTCTTGTACAGGGTAGCCACGACGGTGTGGCGGTCATCGGAGTGGCCCCAATGTTCCAAAGCTTTCCGGGTGAGGTGTTCGTACTCCTCTTCGATTCCATCCAAGACCGTAGTAGATAATTTCGACTGCTTCAAATGACCAGCGGCCAGTGCCGCAAAGCTGAGGTGTTCAGCCGCTCGCAAGAGGTCGGCTGCATTTTTCGCGTCGCGCGCATTTAGTTCTTCTTGAGATAGCAAGACGAGAGACGACACATCTGTATGTGTGTCAGTTTTGAGAGAGCTTTGAAGACTTTCAATGCGCCCCAGATGTTCGAAAGCGCGACGAACATCTTTCAGTTGCTTATGTTTAGGGTCGGCGGGTTTTGCAGGTTTCTTAGCGGCCTTCTTGGCGGCTTTCTTCGGTGGAGGCATGGTGAGAATCCCTCGAGTAGTATTGCGCCTTGAGTCGCGTGTATCGATTTCGTATCGCTACGACTGGCGTTCCAGGCTGTTGGATGCAAGTGGATGCAGTCCGGCAACTGAGGCCTGCAAAAGTATTGAAGTCTGCACGCGTCTGCACGTTCACTCGGCCACCGCTCCCGTGCAAGACCGTGCCCGTCGGGATGTGTGCCAATGACCCGCCCAGAAAAGAGAAAACAACGCTTCGTGCGGCCAGTTTATTCCGTTGCCCGCAGCTCGCGTCAGATGGAACTGATATGTTTTACGCTGTGCTGATTGCTGTAGTTTCACGTTATCGAACTCATTGCCTATTGGAGTGCCGGTGAAGATTGGCTTTTTAGTGCGTGTTCTGACTTTGCAGGCGGTTTCGATTCCTTTAGTCGCTGCAGCCCAAGGCGGTTTTGTGGATACGCTGTTGCCCAAACCGGCAAGGGCCACGTTCGGTGAAGGCGCGCTCGTTTTCAGCGGATCGTTCCGCGTTGGTGTCGGCGGATTTCGAGATGAGCGGCTCCATGGCGCTATCGAACGCTTGTTGACAGGACTGGAAGACGCGACGGGCGAGCCGATTCCTAAAGAGGTAAGCGGAGGGACAGGCGCTACGCTGATGGTCGACGTACGAGGCGGCGGCGAAATTGTTCAGTCGGTCGAGGAAGATGAGAGTTATTCGCTGACCGTGAGTTCGTCCGGCGCGAGACTTCAGGCAGCTACAGTGGTGGGGGCAATGCGGGG
>CAZZYB010000301.1:0-5530 GCA_964658125.1 uncultured Acetobacteraceae bacterium
TACGCATGCTGCTCGGCATCGTCGTCGTAGCGGCCGCGCTCGGCTCGCTCGTCCACTACATCACCCACGCGGAAGCCAAAAAGTTTGCGCCAGCCAACATCACCTTCGACCTATTGCCGCCGCTTGAAGACGAACTCCGCAAGAAGATCCGCGACAAGAAAGAGCGTCACCGCATCCAGTGCGAGCGGGGACTCGAAGCCTTCGACGTGTGGCTGCGGGCAACCTCTGCGGGCGTATGATAGCGCCATGGCCGTCATCCACATCTCGGAAGCCGAAGCCGCCAAGGACTTCCTCTCGCTTGCGCGTAAGGCACGTGACGGAGAAGAGTTCCTTATCGAAGGTGGTTCGGTATCTCTGCGACTTTCGCGGGCAGATGACCTTCCTCATAGCTCTACGGGACGGCCAATACCCGAGATCCTCGCCTCGATGGAGCGGCGAAGCGATTCCCACGTGACCTTGGACGATCACCTTGGAGACGATCTCGAGCAGGTCATCCAGAGTCACGAACATGAAAGGCTCATCGATCCGTGGGAGTCCTTTTAGATTCAACCGTAACCATCGCCGCTGAACGATCCAGTCTCTCTGTACACAGGATGATTCAGCAGATATCTCTCAAGGTTGGCAGGCAGGAACTCGCGTTCTCGGCCATTGGCTATACTGAACTTCTTAATGGCCTATATCGCGCCACTGTTCCCGCACGCCGCCTGGCGCGCGAATCCTTCCTAACTGTGATCCGCGAAGAGATTCCCATTCTGCCGTATACGCAAATCACCGCCGATTGGGCCGCGAGAATCGGAGCGCAGGCCGCCATGGCAGGACAGAACCTTCCTTATATCGACTTGTTGATTGGAGCCACAGCCATGTCGGTCGGCTACTCGGTTCTCACAGCGAACCTGCGCCACTTCCGCCTCATCCCCGGCCTCACCGTCATCCCGTTCTAAATCGGTAACCCGGGCCGCACCGCAGCCCTAATGCCTCGGATTCCATCAAGGACCCGCACCCATGAACCGCAGACAGTTTTGCGCCGCTGCAACCATCGCCTTCGCAACCACCGACCTGCGCGCCGCAACCGTCAACGTTGCCGCCATCGACCGCGAGCGCATCCTCCGAGCCGCGAATGCCTTCCTCAAAGAAAAGGCCATCACCGTAACCGCCGCGCACTCTCCGCGCAGCGCTGGAGGCCTGCACGACTTCTACTCCGAAGGCGACTACTGGTGGCCCGACCCAAAGAACCCCGGCGGCCCCTATATCCGCCGCGACGGCGAAACCAACCCTCAGAACTTCACAGCGCACCGCGAAGCGATGGTGCGCCTCAGCCTGCAGGTTCCGGCTCTGGCGGCTGCATGGAAGATCACGCGCGATCCAGCCATGCGCAAAAAATACGCGGACAAAGTTGGCGAGCATCTATGGGCCTGGTTCGGCGACGAAAAGACAAAGATGAACCCGAACCTGGAATACGCTCAGGCCATCTCTGGCGTCAACAAGGGGCGCGGCGTCGGCATCATCGACACCATCCACCTCGTCGAAGTGGCCCGCTCGGCGCAGCTCATGGCCGGCGCGCTGGGCGAAGCCACCGACATCGCCGTCCATCAATGGTTCGCGGATTACCTGCAGTGGATGACCACTTCAAAGAATGGCGCCGAAGAACGCGACGCCAAGAACAACCACGGCAGCTGCTGGGTCATGCAGGCTGCACAGTTCGCGTCTTACACCAACGACGCCAAATGGACCGACTGGTGCCGCAACCGCTTCCGCACCGTCCTTGTTCCTGACCAGATCGCCGCGGACGGCAGCCTTCCACTCGAACTCGCGCGCACCAAGCCCTACAGCTATGCGCTGTTCGACATGGACATCCTGTCCACCATCTGCCAGATTCTCTCGAAGCCCGGCGACAGCCTCTGGACCTTCACAACGCGCGAGGGTCGCGGAATGAAGAAGGCCATCGGCTACATGTTCCCGTTCATCGAAGACAAGAAGCGCTGGCCGCTCAAGCCCGACGTCGAGTACTTCAACGACCTGCCCGTGCGCCAGCCATCACTCCTCTTCGGCGGACTGGCCTATGACCAGCCCGAGTGGATCGCCCTTTGGAAGCGCCTCAACCCCGACCCCACCGTCCCCGAAATCATCCGCAACTTTCCAATCCGCCAGCCAGTGCTCTGGATCTGACGCCGTTACTTCGCGGGCTTCTCAATCGGCCGCGCTTTGTAGTGCGGACCACCCGCCTCGATCATGCGATCGATCTCCGATCCCGCCGATAGAAACCCGCCCACGCCATAAACATAGCTCGACGAAAGCTGGAAGTCATCGGGCGCCGCGCCAATCGGCTGGATCGAACCCAGCCGCCCGTCCGCATAGATGTGCCCCACCATCGCGCCCCACGCCTTCTCAACCTCGGGTGCAAACGTCTTGCGATCGAGCAGACCATGATTGATCCCGTAAGCCATCGCATACGTGAAAAATGCAGAACCCGAAATCTCGGCATTCTTGTACGACTCTTCATCCAGCAGCCCCGTCCGCCAAAGCCCATCCGAGCCTTGCAGCGACGCAATCTTCGTCACCATCGTACGCAGCAGCGCCTCGTACTTCGGCCGCAGCGGATCTTTCGCGGGCAGATCGTTCAGGATCATCGCCAGCCCCGCCACTACCCATCCGTTGCCGCGCGACCACATCAGCTTCTTGCCGTTCTTCTCCGTCTTCTTCAGGTAACTGGCGTCGCGAAAATAAAGCTGTTCATCTTTGTCGTAGAGCAGCGCAGCGGTCACGTCCCACTCGTGGTCCATGTACGTGATGTACTTGCGGTCGCCTGTGATTTTTGACAGTCGCACCAACACAGGAGGCGCCATGTACAGCGCATCGCACCACCACCAGACGGGCTTTGCTTCGTCGGGTCGCGCCACAAGTCGATCAGCCATGGCGCGGGTGGCGGCAATCCGCTCAGGCGCCGGATGCTCGGTGTAAAGGTTGAGATACGAAAACGCGAGATGCTCATCGTCGGCATGAGGAAAACGATCTTCGATAAGCTGCCACTTGAAATGCTCGGACATACGCAGAACAGCATCGTGGGGGCCGGGGTCTTTCGTCTCTTGCGAGTAGGCGAGCAGGCCGTCATACAGCGCGGACATCGTCCATAGCTGATTGAAGCGCGGCTCTCCGGTCGCCACCTGCCAGTCCGCAACTTTCTTCATCGCCGCACGGATGTGTTTATGAGTAAGCGCGGGGGAGAGATCGGTGGCGAGCGGGCCCGGGTCATCGGGCGAGTCGCCGGCGGCGGCGCGCTCGTTGATCTTTGGAGTCTTCGTAAAGTCCTGGGCGTGGGCGATGGGAGCGAACAGCGCGACGGCGATGATAAGAGTTTTCATGTTTGAACTTGCAACGAATCTATGGGCGCGAAGCTTCGGATGTCAATTCAGGAGCGCTAGATGAAGCCCGCGCTCAGCACCAGCGCAACCGCGCTTCGGACACGCGCCTGCGCACCCTCGCGCGACACCCTCAGCACCGTAGCGCGCGAAAGCGAGTTACGCGAAAGTTCAGCCTGCGCAATCGGTCCGCACAGGTCCCACGCGTTCACAATATCGCCGACGATCACAATCTCCTGCGGCGCCAGCGCGGACGCAATCATGCGCACACCACGGCCCAGGTTGGTCGCCACTTCCTCCAACGCGCGAACCGCGGCACGGTCGTCCTCCTTCGCCAGCACCACCAGCGAACGGAAGTCCACACCCTTCCTCTTGCCGCCAAACTTCTCGTAAAACCGCAGCGCCGCGTTGTTCGAAGCGAGGGTCTCCCAGCAGCCGTTCGAACCGCACGCACACGGCGGCCCGCTCGGGTCCAGTTGCACGTGCCCGAACTCCCCGGCCATACCTTTTTCCCCGCGCACGATTTCGCCGTTGGCGAAGATCCCGGTGCCAATCCCCTCCGACACATTCACGATCACGCGATCATGCTGCGCTTCGCTCTCGCCGAACCAAACCTCCGAGAGCGCGCACGCGTTGGCCACATTGTCCATCTCCACGCGCAGCGACGTAGCCCGCTGAATGCGTGGCTTGATCGAAAGCACCGGCCAGTGCAGGTTAGGCGCGAAGATCAGCTTGCGCGTATCGAGATCGGTGCGCCCGGGCAGGCAGATCCCGATGCCCTCGAACGTATTCTGCGGATGCGCCACGATCATCTTGCGCGCGCTCGCAATGATCGCGTTGATCGCCTTGGTGGGGTCGTCAGGAATCCGCACAACACTCTGCGACAACACATTGCCGCCAATGTCTGCGACGCCGATCGTCGTCTGCAGCGGATGAATGTCAATCGCCAGAACAGTGCGCTGCAAATTCAAATGTAGAAACGTCGGATGCCGTCCTCGCGGCAGCTTGCCCGTAGAGCCTTCCAGCACCCAGCGGTCCACGATCAATTCCTCGACGATCAACGAAACGGTGCTGCGCTGCAATCCGGAGACACGAGCGAGGTCGGCGCGCGAAATAGGCTGGCGCCGCCGTATGAGATTGAAGATCAAATTCCGGTTGATTTCACGCGGCGTGCGGTTCGATGCACTCTGTTTCTGCGTGGCGGGGAAACGTTGCATACGGCGGTCGAGCCTCTTTTGGATTAGCAGCTTTATATCACTTCACCGCCGCCTTTGGTGTTGAGAAGCCACCGCACATTGATTTTTGTATAGCGTGTGAACAAAATCGGTTATGCAAGGAGCGGACTTCATTCGCCTCAGCCACTACCACCAGAACCGCCCCGTACCTGATCTCTGCGACGAGCTCGGCCTGCTCGTCTGGGAAGAAGTCTCTGGCGCCGCGAGCCATCGGCAACGACCATTGGAAGAACATGGTGCGAGAGAACTAACCAACACCATCGAGCAGCATCGCGACCATCCCAGCGTGATCTTCTGGGGCCTCGGCAACCGGGACGACTGGCCAACCGTGTATGCGGTACACAACCTATCGGCCGGCTGCCTGCTCCGCGGCGACAGCCGCACCGATGACGCGGGTGAGGTGGTCGTCGTCTACGATCTCCACTGAATAGCCTTGGATCGGGCTCATCTTCACCATCTGGTGGAGGTAGTCCTTGAGCATGTTGAGGTCGATGAAGCGGACATTGAAGCCGGTGAGGAAGAACTTGCCAGGGCCTGCTTGATGGATCGAGGTGGCTGTGGCGGCGGCAAGGGCCTTATGCCAGAGGTGCTTGAATTCGAGGCAGCGGGGGTCGCCGTTTTTGGTGTTGGCGGCTGCGAAAACTTCTTCGGGTTCGAGATCGAGGAAGCGGAGGCGCATGGCGCGGTGGCCCATGATGCCTTCGAGGTGGCCGCGTCCACCGCAGCCGCAGAAGCGTTCCTTGTCGTCGAGCGACACGACCGTGTGGCCGCCTTCCCATGTGCCGACGGCGAACGGGTAGCGGCCGTAGCCGATGCCGGTTCCGAGGGTCCAGACGCGGATCATGTGGTCGAGCTTGCCGTGGAGGGAGGCGAGCCAGGCATCGTGCGCGGCTGTGATGCCGGCGTGGTCGGCGATGTTTTCGCCGAGGGTCTGGTGGC
>CAZZYB010000302.1:0-5499 GCA_964658125.1 uncultured Acetobacteraceae bacterium
GTGGGACATGTGGCGCTGGCCGGGCTGGTCTTCGACGAAGTCTTCAGACCACTCCTGTAGTTGGCCGTAGCGGCCGATCTGGTAGGCAGGGAGGCGCTTGAGGGTGGAGGAAAGTCTGGCGGCGAAGTCGTGGTCCGTGTCGAGGATCGCCGTGGACTGGATGACGTTGTTGAAGAGTTCGCGGATGAGGGCGAGGTCCATGGTACAGCCGGCGCTGACGTTGGCGGCCTTGCCTGCGGGAGTACGAAATAAATTCTCGGTGGAGACCGACGGGCAGGTGGTGAGGAGGCCGTCGCCGCGTTCGATCAGCCAGTCGAGGCAGAACTCAGCGGAGCCTTTCAAGACGGGATAGCTGGCGCGGAGGAATTCGCGGTCGCGTGTGAAGAGATAGTGCTCGAAGAAATGCGCGCAGAGCCACGGGCCGCTCATGCAGAAGTCGGCCCAGGTGGGGTCCGCCATGCGCAGTCCAAGGCCGACGGGACCAGATTGTCGCCAGAGGTCGATGTTGTGGTGCGAGACCCAGCCGTTGGCGTTGTAGTTGACGCGTGCGGTTTCTGTGCCGTTGCGTGCGAGGTCGGTGACCATGTCGAAGAGCGGCTGATGGCATTCCGAGAGATTGCAGGTTTCGACCGGCCAGTAATTCATCTGCACGTTGATGTTTGCCGTCCAATTGGAGCTCCAGGGTGGACGCAGATCGGCGTTCCAGATGCCTTGCAGGTTTGCAGGTTGCGTGCCGGGGCGGGAGCTGGTCAGAAGGAGGTAGCGGCCGTAGTTGAAGTAAAGAGCAAGGACGGCGGGGTCGGGAGTGGAGGCGAATTTTGAGACGCGTTGATCGGTGGGGAGCGGCGGAAGGGTTGCGGCTGTGGAGAGGTCGAGAGCGGTGCGGCGGTAGAGCTTGCGGTGGTCGGCGAGGTGGTCGGCGTAGAGGCTGGCGTATCGGCGGAGGAAGGCGGGCTTGAGCGCGCGCCTGGCTGCGGCCAGGACCTGATCTGAAGGGAGGTCAGGTGCGGAAGCGAAACCTTTGTAGCCGGTCGCCATGCCGACCAGCAGGACGACGCTGGCGGCGTTGCGGATGGCGAGGCTGCCGTCCGGCTGTGGCTTCAACGTGCCGCCAGTTGTTGCAGCGTGAAGGGCGGCGGCGAAGAACATGCCCTTGCCGGGTTCGCTGCTGTATTGGATGGGGTCCTGGCTTTCGAGATAGTTGGGAGCGGAGTAGTTGGGGGCTTTGCCTGTGAGCTCGATCGTGTTGCCGCAGGAGACGGCGGTTGACTGCAGGGCGCTCTTGAGGCGGATGACGGCGTTGAGGCTGGAAGGGCCCGTGGCTGTGAGTTTGACGACGACCACTTGCGCGGGGTGCGACACGAAGGCTTCACGCGTGTACCGCGTGCCATCGGACTCGTACGAGACGGTGGAAAGGCCGGTGTCGAGGTCGAGTTCGCGGCGGTAGTTTGTGAGCTTGGCGCTGTGGGCCAGTTCGATGAGAAGGTCGCCGAGCGGCTGGTAGGCTTCGTTGAACGGCCCCTGCATTTTGTGCATTTCCTGGTCGGCAGCGGTGTAGTCCTTTTGTTCGAGGACTAGCTTGCGCACGATGGGGAGATGGTTTGGAGCGTCGGGGTTGTTCCAGTTCTTGGGCGCGCCAGACCAGAGCGTGTCTTCGTTGAGGGCGATCCTCTCGGTGGTGTGGCCGCCGAAGACCATGGCGCCGAGGCGTCCGTTGCCGAGGGGAAGGGCATCGGCCCACTGCGGTGCGGGCTTTTCAAACCAGAGAGTATGACTGCGATGCAGGGCCGGCTGGGTGGGAGCTGTTTGCGCGAAGACGCGCTTGATCTGGCTGGTGGCGAGCGTTGAGCCGGCAAGGCCCAGGAAGTGGCGGCGCGTCGGGTTGAGTTTCATGGAATCCCTCGACGGTTATTTCCCCGCCTGCTGTGTTGGCGGCGAAAGTGTAATGCGGAAAGCGTAGGCAGGCTCGGGTGATGGTTGTGGCGGAAGCTTGATGTGGAGACCGTCTGATTGTTGCTCGAAGGTCAGTGGGGACGGGGTGCCCAGCAGTTGAACGGAGCGCACGGACTGTGTCGTCGGGGCGTTCGTACCGAGGGAGGTGATGACCGCTTCTCCCGAGGTTGGCCATGCAAGTTCGATCGCGTAGAGGTCAGCACCTTTGGTGGTGAAGCGGAAGTCCTGCGCGGTGTAGGGCTGGAGCTCGGTGTCATGGAAGGGGCCGGGCTTTACCTTGGTGGGTCCTTCGCCGAAGGTCTTCCACGGGCGAGTGCCGTAGATGGCGTCGCCATTGACTTTGAGCCACGCGCCTACCGAGAGGAGAACGTTCTGGACTTCGACCGGGATGGTGCCGTCGGAGCGCGGGCCGATGTTCATCAGCAGGTTGCCGTTTTTGCTGACCACGTCGACGAGCTGATGGACGATGAAGTCCGGCGTCTTGAAGGTGTCGTTCTCGATGTAGCCCCAGGACTTGTTGCTGACCGAGGTGTCGGTCTGCCAGTAGGAGGGGTTGATGCCGGCGAGCTGGCCGCGTTCGAGGTCGAGCAGGGCAGAGGACTTCTGCATGTCGACGTGTTTGTAGCTGATGATGCCGACGGGTCCGGTCTTTTGCGATTCGTTGTAGTAGTACGCAGTGAACTGCGCGACGTACGGACGGACGGAGGGCTGACCGATCCACCAATCGAAGAAGATGATTTCGGGGTGGTATTTTTTGACGATCTCGGCGTTGCGGGCGACCCAGTCTTCGGCGTAGGTGGGGCTGAGGTAAGTCCAGTCGGTGAAGAGGTCGCTGGCGCCGCTGCCGGGCGCGTCCTGCAGCTGAATCTGCGCAGGCCCGTAGAAGGCGGCGTACTTAGGATCGTTGACGTCGGAGGCTTGCTTGCGGCCGCCGTCCATGAACCAGTCGTGCTCGATGCGGTGGGATGAGGCGCCGAGGTGAAGGCCTTCGGCGCGGACTGCTTTAGCGAGGTCGCCAGCGAGGTCGCGCTTGGGTCCCATCTTTGCGGCGGTCCAGTCGGAGAGGCCGCTGTCGTACATAGCGAAGCCGTCGTGGTGCTCGAATACGGGGACAACGTACTTTGCGCCGGAGTCCTTGAAGAGGCGTGCCCATGCCTGGGGATCGTAGTGCTCGGCTTTGAACATGGGGATGAAGTCTTTGTAGCCGAACTTCGTGAGCGGCCCATAAGTCGCGATGTGGTGAAGGTTCTCCTTCGAGCCGGCGTTGTACATCTCGCGCGGGTACCATTCGCTGCCGAAGGCGGGGACGGAGTAGAGTCCCCAGTGAATGAAGATGCCGAACTTCGCATCCTTGTACCACTCGGGGATCTGGTAGTGGGAGAGGGTATTCCAATCCGGGCGGAAGCTGCCGTCGTGGGCTCCGCGTTCGACTTCGGCGACGAGTGCGGACCGGGTTGCGTCGTAGCGAGAGCTTGCCGCGGCCCACTGGCTGGCTATGGCTTCGGGATACTGCGTTGCTGTAGGTGCGGTCTGGGCGGAAAGGTGAATCGAAAGGAGTGTGAATAGCGCGATCGGGAGGAGGAGGTGACCGCGGTGGCACGGGAGTCTCATTTGGCTTCCTTTAACGTTTACTGTACACGCATCGAGGCGCGAGTTGGGTCCTGATTCGGCCTGGTGAGTTGGTTTGAAAGCTTTTACTGGCGGATGATACATTTCGTAAGCGAAACAGGAGAAGCCATGAAATTGATTCGTATAAGTATATGCATGTTGTCGTTGCTGGTTTGGGCTGGCGAGTCTCAGGCGCAGTTGGAAGGCACGCGGCCTGATCGGCAGCCGGCGAATCATCCAGTGGCTTCGATCCAGGACACGGAGACTGCGGCGCAGAAGGATGCGCGGATGGCGTGGTGGCGGGAAGCGCGTTTCGGCATGTTCATCCACTGGGGACTGTACTCGATCCCGGCTGGAAGCTGGAAGGGGAAGGCGATTCCGGGGATCGGCGAATGGATTATGAACAACGCATCGATTCCCGTGGCGGACTACAAGGCGCTGGCGAAACAGTTCAACCCGCAGGGCTTCAACGCTCACGAGATTGTTTCTCTGGCCAAAGGCGCGGGGATGAAGTACATCGTCATCACGTCGAAACATCATGATGGATTTGCGATGTTCAAATCGCAGGCTGATCCATTCAACATTGTGGATGCGACGCCGTTCAAGCGCGACCCGCTGCGTGAACTGGCGGAGGAGTGCAGGAAGCAGGGGATCAAGCTGGGGTTCTATTATTCGCAGGCGCAGGATTGGACGGCTCCGGGCGGAACGGCGATACGGCGGGGCGATCACGACAAAGTGACGGGGCACTGGGACAAGGCGCAGGACGGCGATTTTGACGTGTACCTGCATACGAAGGCGATACCGCAGATCAAGGAATTGCTGGAAAACTACAAGGAGTTTCCTGTCGTGGTGTGGTTCGATACGCCGACCAGCATGATGACGCCGACGCGGTCGGCTGAGATTGTGACGTTGTTGAACAAGCATCCGAATCTCATCTGGAACAACCGGCTGGGTGGAACGTACACCGGCGACACAGAGACGCCGGAGCAGTACATTCCGCCGCAAGGCTTCCCGGGCCGCGATTGGGAGTCCTGCATGACGATGAACGATACGTGGGGGTTCAAGAGCGATGACCTGAACTTCAAGTCGACCGAAACGCTGGTGCGCAACCTGATCGACATTGCGAGTAAGGGCGGCAACTATCTGCTGAATATCGGGCCGGATTCGCAGGGAAAGGTGCCCGCTCCGGAGGCTGAGCGGTTGCGGCAGATGGGTCAATGGCTGGCGGTCAATGGCGAGGCGGTGTACGGGACGCAGCCGACGCTGTTTGGGTCGGAGGCGGGTTCGTTCAGTGCGACTGAGAAGGACAAGAACGGAAAGCCGAAGTTCGTGCCGTCGTGGAACTGGCGGTCTACCACTACGTCCGACGCTATCTATCTTGAGATCTTCACGTGGCCGGGAGAGACGTTCCATCTCGACAAGTTGCCGCGCAAAGTGAGTGGGGCTTATCTGCTTGCGGACCCCTCGCATAAGGCGTTGAAGATCAGCCACACGGGCGATGGGCTCGATGTTCACTTGCCCGCACAGATGCCTGACCCGCTGGCTACGGTGGTGGTTTTGAAGTTGTCGAAGTAGGGTGCTGGGTCGGTTAGAGAGGTCCAAGGCCGGGGGTGCGAACGGGAGCGGGCGGTGTGGTGGGTGGGGCAACGGGGCGGGGGCCGCGCCGAGGGCTGCCGCTGCTGAAGAGTCCGCTGAGGTCCAGCGCGGCCAGGGAGTCGGGGTGAGTAGGGTCGAAGGGCTTGAAGTCGTCGACGATGAAGCGGGCGAGGGCGAGTTGGTTCTGCCTGATGCCCATGACGATGCACTTGGCGAACTCGTATCCGCCGAACGCGGTGGAGTGGGTGCCATCGGCGAGGATCTTCGGGGCGTCTGCGCCAGCTGATTCGTAGAAGGCGATGCTCATCTTGTAGAGGTCGATGAGCGGGACGTTTTCTTCTT
>CAZZYB010000303.1:0-5493 GCA_964658125.1 uncultured Acetobacteraceae bacterium
CGCCAGGATGTTGGGGGCGTAGCCGCGCCCCGGATAGTTGGAGTTGTACTCGCCCTCCATCGAATTGATCATGCGGATCGAAGCAATGGCGGAGGTTTGATGCGCGCGCCTGTTCACCGCCTGCATGGCGGGGATCGCAAGCGTCATCAGGATCAGGATGACCGACATAACGATCAGAAGTTCGATCAATGTGAAACCAGCTTCGGTTTGGCGACGGTTGGTGTTCATGAGTGCGGTTTCCTCGGGTGCGGTTGACGCACAATTTACAGATCAAAGTATAGACGTTTGGGTTTCGAAGAGGCGAGTGCCTTAAGACTCGCGGCCACACAGACACGCGAAATACCGGCCTCCCCACCCGAGGCCGGCGATCCGAGGGAACGAGCTTAGTTGCTGGCGGGCGCCGCTGTACCGGCTGGCCGTTCGCGGTTGACCGTGGTCTTCTGGTCGGGGATCGGGTGCGTGTGGCAGGTTGCGATGTCGAGCTTGGACAGACCGTAGCAATACTTGCCGCCGGGAGCGACGCCGGTGATGCTTGCGTTGCCGCCCGCGTCGAGCAACACATCGCCGGGAGTTCCACCCTCAAATGCGAAGCTGCACTTACCCGAAGACGAGTTGGTGCATTCGACGGTCAAGGTCTTGGCGGCGGCGTTCGGCGTGATGACGAAGTCTACGAATTTGGCCGCGAGGGGCGCCGGAGCGGCCTTTTGATGACAACCGGACAGGAGCGCAACGAGGCAGACCGCAGGGAGACTGAGGAACAGAGATTTTTTCATAGTCCTAAGATAACCGCGCGGGAAACGAAGTTCGCAAGAAAATTAAGGGCCGACCCTAACAAACGAGACTGTCGCGCTCAATCTTCAGCGTGCCCAGGTTGCCAAGCAGGGTCAGTGCCAGCTTGTCGGCGTGGATCAGGTCGTTGGCCAGGCGCTGAATATCTTCAGCGGTCACGCCGTTGACCTCGTCCGTAATGTCGTCGACCGTGAAGAAGCGGCCGAAGTACATCTGCTGCCGCGCCAGGTTGGACATGCGCGAACTGGAGCTTTCGAGGCCGAGCACCATGTTGCCCTTGAGTTGAGCCTTGGCGCGCTCAAGCTCGTCCGCGGCGACCCGTTCGGTCTTGATCCGGGAGAGTTCCGCGAGCGTGAGGTCGAGAACTTCGCGAGCCTTGTCCGCAGCGCAGCCCGCGTATACCGCGAGCGAACCGGTATCGCGGAAAGGGTTCATCTCCGAGTAGATCGAATACGCCAGGCCACGCTCCTCACGGATGGCCTGGAACAGCCGCGAACTCATGCCGCCGCCCAGGATGCTGTTCAGCAGGTAGGCGATGTAGCGGTCTGGATTGGCGATTTCAAGCGCAGGCAGCGCAAGGCAAAACTGGACCTGTTCAAGCGACTTCTTGTTCTTGAGCGTTATGTGCGGGAAGGCCTGCGGAGGCGCGGTGCGGGTGGGGCGCACGGTCGAAGGCGGCAGCGTGGAGAAGGCTTCGGCGACCTCGGCGATAAAGCTGTCGTGGTCGATGTTCCCGGCAGCGGTGAAGACCATGTTGGCCGGAGTGAAGCGCTGTGTGTACTCGTCGAGCACGATGGCCTGGTTGAAGCTTGAGACGGTTTTTGCGGTGCCCAGAATCGGGCGGCCGAGCGCGTCGCCCTTCCAGAACTTTTGCGTAAAAAGCTCGTGGACCAGGTAGTCGGGATTGTCCTCGTCCATCTTGATTTCTTCGAGGATCACGCCCTGCTCGCGAGCTAGATCAGCGGGGTCAAACGTCGGGTGGAGGACGAGATCGGAA
Source organism: uncultured Acetobacteraceae bacterium (assembly GCA_964658125.1). Classification (GTDB taxonomy): domain Bacteria; phylum Acidobacteriota; class Terriglobia; order Terriglobales; family Acidobacteriaceae; genus Granulicella. The sequence continues at coordinate 1,787 of CAZZYB010000303.1, forward strand.
AGCAGGTCGAGAGCCGGTGTGATGTTCTCGTCGAGAACCTTGATGTTGAAGCAGACGGTCTCTTTGCCGGTGAAGGCGTCGAGGTTGCCGCCGATGGCATCGACTTCGCGGGCGAACTGGCTCGCCGAACGCGTTGTGGTGCCCTTGAAGACCATGTGCTCGATGAAGTGCGAGATGCCGTTGCGCTCGGGGGTTTCGTCGCGGGAGCCGGAGTCGATCCAGACGCCCATAGAGACGGAGCGGAGGTGGGGCATACGCTCCGTGAGGACGAGGAGGCCGTTGGGAAGGGTCGTCTTGCGGATATCGCGGGCAGGGGAGACGGAGAGAGGGGCGGAGTTTTCCGCTAGAACTACGGACATTGGTCTATTGTTTCATGACTTCTGGCGTTTTTTTCTTCGCGTGGACCGCTCCACTTGGAACAGTTCGCGACGCTTACTCATTTCATCCGGCGTCATCACACGGCGACGGGATTCGTGAACGTTCTCGAGCGTCGGTGGAAGTTTCTGAGGTAACAAGAGAAAAGTCGCCGCGGCACTGATACCGAGGACGATCCATAGAGTGGTGAGACCACGTGGTACCGGCAAGATCACCATGATGCCAGCTAGCAGGACTATGCACCCAATGAACATCAGGATCACGCCCCAGACTCTGACGAATTTCCAGGCCCAGGGAGCCTGAGGGAGAGAGAGACGATCCCTCCAGGTGCCGACGTGTCGGTCCGGGTTGCGGTACATGAAACGCGAAAACTTGATGAGGTAAAGTCCCAGCGCGATACCGAACAACATCGAGAGAAATGGGTGCGATTCGTCGAAAGAACTGGTCATGGTTGTTGGTCCTTCGGTTGGTTCGTGCGCTTCTATCGAAGGTGTCGCGACTACTCAGGATGGATGAGGGTGCCTTGATGGTAAAGAATTTGCCAGCCAGCAGGTGTCGAGCGCCAGAGGGTGGAGCGGCGGGTCAGGCGGCCTGTCTGGTCGAGCGTGTAGGTGATGAGGAAGGTGTCGGCTGACAGACGGCGGAGATGGAAGTCCGAAGCCTGCCAGTTGGCCGTAGCGGCATCTACGGGTGGGTTGTCGGCGAGCGTGTGAAGGATGAAGGCTCGGGTGTAGCGTTTGCCCGAGGCACCGATTTCCCAGTAGTCGGGCGCCATCAACTGGTCGAAGTGTTTCATCGTGGCGGCGTAAGCAGGGCGGTGGAAGATAGGCTCCTGCGCGGCGAGCTCGTCGAGGATGGGAAGAAGCTCCGGGTCGGTGGCGGGCGCGGACATAGGGTGATGATAGACGCCGTCGACTAGACTGGATGTGTGGACGAAACGATCATAAAAACGGGTGTAGATGCGGACCCCGCGGTGCCGATGCCGCCGGCGGGAGCGCTCTTTGGGTTGAGCCTCGTAGAACTGACGGCCGTGATGGCTGGGCTGGGGCAAAAGGCGTACCGCGGGCGGCAGGTTTTCGACGCCCTGTATAAGCAGCGGGTGACGTCGCTCGGCGAGATGAGTACGCTCCCGGTCGCGCTGCGCTCGCAGATGCAGCAGCAGGGTTGGACCGTAGGGCTGCCCGAGATGGTGCAGACGGCGGTGTCGGTTGACGGCACCGAACGCTACCTGATGCGGATGGCGGATGGGGAGACTGTCGAGACGGTCTGGATGCCGGATGGCGACGGAGGGGAGCGCGGGGATGGAAGCGAGGCGGCGGTAGAAGAGGCTGGGGAAGTCGTCGGGCCGGAAGAGGCGGTGGCGGGTGACACGCAGATTCCCTTCGGGAATGACAACCGAAAAAAGGGTACGCACGAAACCCGCTCAATTGATGGCAAAAGCGACTACTCCGGTACCGAAAACGATACAAAACGAGCACGAATCCCGACCGCGATCGACAAGCGGAACTGGGGGGCGCTGGCCGAGCGCGGATTTCGGCGGGCTACAATCTGCATCTCCAGCCAGGTAGGGTGCGCGGTCAACTGCCAGTTCTGCCTGACGGCTAAGTTAGGCATTCGAAGGAACTTGACCGCAGGCGAGATCGCCGGCCAGGTAGCGGCCGTGCTCAATCGGCACGGCATTCAGATGGGCAAAGATCGCATCAACCTTGTGTTTATGGGCATGGGAGAACCGTTCCTGAACTACAACTCCTTCATGCAGAGTGTGCGCGTACTTGTTGAAGGCGTTGGGGTTCCAGAATCGCGCATGACCGTTTCGACTAGCGGAATCCTGCCCGGAATCGAAGCCTTCGCCAAGGAGACAGTCCGTCCAAAGCTGGCCCTCAGCCTGAACGCTTCAAACGATATCGTGCGCGAAAAGATTATGCCCATAACGCGTAAGTGGAACATTCAGAAACTGCTCGAAGCAGTGCAGAAGATACCCTTACGGACCAGAGAATGGGTGACCTTCGAGTATGTGCTGCTAGGCGAAGTGAATGACCAACCGGGACACGCCCGTGAAGTTCTTGCGCTGCTAGCTGGAATTCCGGCGAAGGTCAATCTGATCGTCTGGAACCCCGGTCCTGGAATTGACTACCACCAACCCAAGCCGGAGGCTGTCGCAGTTTTCCAGAAGATGTTAATTGCAGGTGGGATACCGACTTACATCCGACGTCCACGCGGGCGGGACATCTATGCGGCTTGCGGGCAGTTGAAGCGCACTGTGGCGGAGGAGTCACAAGGGTTGGTGGCGATTGGGGCGGCGGTGGTCTAGGAGACGAAGATGGCGAACGCAAAGATGCTTTACATCGCGGTTTGTGAGTTCATCCTTGCATTGATGTCGGGGGCTTTTGGACTTGTATTGTTTCTTGGGACGCCGGATGCGAAAGATCGTCGAGTCGCGGCGGCGATGATCTTCGTTGCAGTTATAAGCATTTCGGTCGGTGTCGGATTTCTGTTGCGCAAACGTTGGGCATGGTTTGCCTCGCTGGTGATCGGTCCTTGCACGGTCGCGCTTGGTGGGTGGATATTCTGGGCAGCCGCCACGGCACCAGAGACAGGTGACGGTGGCGAGGCAATAGCTATCGCAGTCCCAATACTTCTGTGCGCGCTTTTCGCTTGCTGGTTGATGATGACTTCGACTGCGAACGATTTCGTATCGCCGCAGCCTGACTAGACGGGGGCGTTGAGGCGGCGGGTGAGTAGGTCTTTCACCTCAGGCCACTCCTTCCGGATGATGGAGAACAGCGCGCTGTCGCGGCTGGACCCATCCGGCATGATGTAGTGGTTGCGAATAGTGCCTTCATAGATGGCACCGATGGCCTTTAGGGCTAACTGCGATTTCTGATTTGTGGCGTGCGTCTTGAACCCGACGCGGAGCAGATCGAGCGTGTCGAAGGCGTAGGTGAGCTGGAGGAGCTTGGCTTCCGTGTTGACGCGGGTTCCACGCCACGGACCGGCGAGCCAGGTGTTGCCGATTTCTACGGTGCGGTGGTGGAGATCGAGGTCGAGGAAGCGGGTGGCGCCTACCAGTCGGTCGGGCTCGCCGTCGCGGGCTCGCTTGATGGTGACCCACGGCATCGCCTTGTCGCACGCTTTGGCCTGGAGGCCGTTCTCTACCCAGGTCCGGAGGTCGGCCGGGGTGCGGATGGCGAAGGACATGTAACGCCAGATCGCGGGGTCGAGAGCGACCTCTTCGAGCGCAGGGAGATGGTCGAGCGACAGGGGCTCGAGACGGACGCCGGGGCCTTCGAGTGTGGGAGTCTCCATAGGGACAGGATAAGGCAAGGGATTAG
>CAZZYB010000304.1:0-5492 GCA_964658125.1 uncultured Acetobacteraceae bacterium
CCATCATCGATACATGGTGAAGATTGTTGAAAAGTGCGGCAACCGAGTATGGATTCGTCGCTGAGCTGTTAGTCAGCGCAACAAAAGGGTTTTGCAGATTCGCTGCGGCGGCTAGAGGCAGACCTTGAGAGAGAGAAAATGGCTGCGCTAAAGCGGTACCGGCGTTGTTGTAGCTGATTGTGTTGTCAAAGCCTGGATAGGCGGGTCCACTTCCCAGATTCTGGAAGATGGTCCCATAAAAAGTGCCAAACGCTGCGCGCAGAACTGTCTTATGGTCGATGGCATATGCAAAGCCGATGCGAGGCGATACATCTCCTTTGGGTGTGGAAAGGTTAAGCGACCGCGAAACGCCGTTCAGACCGGCGGCTAATAGCTGGCCTGTGGCGGGATCAATTCGGCTGTACACGTTATTTGCAATGACAATCGGCGATTCGTACTCGTATCGAATGCCCAAGTTCAGGGTGAGCCGTGGTGTCGCATGCCAGTCATCCTGCGCGAAGATGCCCCAGTTGTAGTTGCGGCGGCCCGTCGGCGGCTGCGGTTGCTCATAATTGGCAGTCTTGATTGTGCCGAGCAGGAAGTCCGCTAATCCAGTATTAGCATTACCGCTGGATCCATGGTTGGTGATCGAGCCGTCGAAAGTAAACGATCCTTCGGGCGCGCTTTTCGGATTGTAAGAGTTGAATTGATTCTTACGCAGTGAGCCGCCGAATAAGAACGTGTGCGGCCCAGATGTCTTTGTGACAGTCCCGAATGGGACGAATGTATTGGTCGTGTTTACCTGATCAGTGGTCGCGTCTGAACCGATGTTGCTGAAGCCTGGATCGATGATCTGCGGCATCTGATTGATGGGCAGCGAGACAATACCTGTCGTCTGGGACACATTCCCCACGCGGCCAGGGGGATTGCGCAGGACGGAATAGCGGAACATGCCCATGTTCAGGTCAGTGACCAAGGTGGAGCTCCAGATCCGGGTGTAATCCACCGACCCTACCCATGCGTTGTTACAGGTGCAATCCCATGTCGTATTCAATAATGCACTGTTGTAGAACACTGGTTGCGGGGTGCTGGTGATGTACCGATACGCATTGAGAGTCAGGCGATCCGTATTCGTTAGGGACTCATCGAGACGCCCATTTAGCCGAAGGACGTGGCCGGTAAGATTCTGCTGCGAAGTCCAGTTATCCGTATATCTGTTGTTCACGGGATCATAAGTGCCTACCGTGTTAGGCGCGGGCAGCAAAGCGAGTATCTTCGCTGCTGCAGGATCGACGGGTCCAACCTGGCCTCCAGCAAACGCAGAAGACGACTTGCCCGTTGGCATGTAAATCTGTTGAGCAGTGCGGGGATTACCGTTTACATCCATGGTCGCAAGAGCGTTGGAAAGGTCTCCCGCCCGCTGGTTCATGGTTGGAACGGTTTCACTTACCACCTGAGATGAGGGAAGGATCGTTCGGTCGTAGTTGACGAAGAAGAACGACTTATCGTGCCCATCGTAAAGATGGGGTATGCGTATCGGACCGCCGAGAGATCCACCTGATTGAAAAAAGCGGTCGCGATTACGCGGAATGAAACTACCGGTCGTGGAACTTACCGTAATTTTGTTGAAGAACTCATTCGCGTCTAGAGCTTCATTGCGTAGCAAGAAATATAAGTTGCCATGGTAGCTATTGGTGCCCCCCTTGCTGTTGACTGATACGACTGCCCCAGAAGTGCGACCATACTCGGCCGGGGCGTTTGTCGTGCGGACGCGGAAGGAGTCGATACCATCTGGTGACGGCAGCGGTAAGAGGATTCCGGTCGAACCGGCGACGAGGGAGATCCCATCGAGCAAGACCTCGTTGTCAAGCGTGCGACTGCCGTTGATGGACAGTTGAGATGTGTTCACTTCGTTTGCGGGGCCACCGTGGGTAATGCCGGGGACGAACGCAAGCAGGTTTTCCGTTGCGCGCTGTTCTAAAGGCAGATTCTGAACATCGGAAGGCGCAATGAGCGTCGAAATGTCAGATGTCGAAGAGTCCAGCTGCTCTCCTTTGGACTCGACCGTAATCGAGTCCGCCGTACTGCCGAGCTGAAGGGACAGATTTATCGACGTAACTTGGGCGACCGTCGCTATGAGATCCTTCACGATCGACTGTTTCAAGCCTGGCGCAGTGACCAAGACACGATAGGGGCCCGGACTAACCTGAGAGGCAACGAAGATACCGGCAGAGTCGGTCGTGCCGTTGAACATCACAACACCCGTCTCCTGATTGACGATGAGTACATGTGCCTGAGGAAGGGCGGCGCCGCTTGGATCGAGGACCTCTCCCCGGATGATTGCGTTAGCGTTCTGGCACAAGGCGGGCGTAGTCCTGAACAGCAAGATGGTGGGTAATAGAACACAGACGAGACCTAGAGTCTTTGTCAGTAGGTTAAGACCATCACGTCCATGCCCGCCAGGTGGTCGACAGTTCAAGCGCGAGAACGATTGGCTCAGAATTCGGGCCATAGTAGAAGCGATGCGAACGTTCATGCGTTCCCCGCAATTCTGGCTTCGAACGAAGACGACGGTAGATGTTAAGCAGATGTTTTCGCGGGGTGCGCGAACGGATTCAGGCTTTGTTCTCGATGCGGGTGGCTTCTGTAGGGGTCGTAGAAGCACTCATGCGATGCTGGCGTCGCCAAACCAACTGTGCTTCAACGATAAGCTCACCCGTCTCCGGAGTCGAGGCCTTTAGCAGCAATCGGTCCATGTCGAACACAAAAGTTCGCCGTAATGCGCTACCGAGTAGTTTTGTGTCGTGCGCGACGGTTGGGTAGTGTACGACCTCGTGCAATGTTTCGTTCACGGTGAATGTCCCACTGTATCCAATGTAGGAGTTGGGAGTTCCGCATGATTCAGCAGCAGGCGGAGATCGGTGCGCCGAACTCGGTGTCCTCTGGCCGCTATCTTCGCTAGACAGTTGAGCTGAAACGAACCCGTCCTCTGTGTATAGAAGCAGGCCGAGAGGATTGTGGCCCATGGGCTCCACAGATCTGCCATCCTTCAACGTTTCCGTGAAGCTGATCAATTCCCAAGAGCCGATGAAGGCCGCGATTGTGGCTTTTGTTGTCTCGATGTGCATGTATCTCCTTGAGGTCTTCTGGAAGCAGGTCAGCACAGGTCCGATTGCTTGGGGAGGGTCGTGCTCTGAAAGTGAACCAGCTTCAGGCCAAGGGGAAGCTCAGAGTACACAGCGACAAACCTGAAATCCGCGCTCAATAAGACACCGTCCCGCAACGATCTTGTCTCACTTCGTCCAGTCAGGATGGCTGCAGACCCAACGATGCGCACTTTTTCTTCCGTAAGGTTGATCGTTTTGAACTCAAGATTTTGGGCCCGTAGATCCGCCAGAACTTCGCCCTTGGTCAGCACCGAGCTGTCTGAACGGATCAGTATGTAATCGTCCGCGTAAAGTTGAGCGAGGGATTCCCAGTCTTGCTCCAGTAGCGATCGAAGGAACACTTTTCGGTGCGTTTGCATCACGGTTTGTGGAGTCATTGGCTTTTCTCCCCCATCGATTGATTGGCTTTCGGATAGTCCGTGTAGCCATGTTCGCCACCGCCGTAAAACGTAGACCGGTCGTAAGCGTTCAGCGCGACCCCGTCTCTGAAGCGTTCCACAAGATCTGGATTTGCGATAAAGAGTCGACCGAATGCTATAGCGTCCGCGTACCTTGCACGAATCGCCTCGTGTCCTGTCTGTGAGGTATAGGCTGCAGCTGATAGGAGGGTTCCCCCGTAATGTGGACGAAAGAGACGTGCATTATCAAGAGCATCAGCGTGAAGATCATCGCCGAGGCCAATCTCCGAACCACGCCCTTCGATCAAATGGAGGTAGGCAAGGTTGTATCCGCTCAATTCCCGCACAACTGACGTGAAGAGTCGCATCGGATTGCTATCGTGAATGCCACCGTACTGACCGAACGGTGACAACCGCACGCCAAGCCTTTGAGTCCCTATCGCGGCAGATACAATTTCTACGATCTCCATGAGGAAGCGCATCCGATTCTCGATAGAACCTCCATAACTGTCTACTCTCTTGTTGGAGCCGTCCTCCAAAAATTGATCGATCAGATGGCTATTGGCAGCTTGCAACTCCACGCCGTCAAAGCCCGAATCAATGGCGAGACGAGCAGCCCCAGCGAAGCTCACAACGATCTCCTGAATTTCTGACAAAGTCAGCTCACGAGGAACTTCGATAGGGACTTTCTTGAAATCGCTCGTGAACCCCGGAAGATGCGGCGGAATGGCTGAAGGTGCTACGGGCGCGCCGCCGTCAGGCATGAAGGATGAGTGCGAGTTGCGACCGTTATGAGCTATCTGGAGGAAGATTTTGCCCTCTCGCTTGTGTACAGCCTGAGTGATTTTTTCCCAACCTGCGGCTTGGGCCGCAGTGTAGATACCTGGTGCGCTTGGGTAGCCTTGTCCTTGCTGGCTCACCGCCGTACCCTCAGCAATGATCAGACCCGCTGAGGCCCGTTGTGCGTAATACAGCGCATTCAGTTCTGTTGGAACGTTCCCTGGTCCCGCTCGCATTCGTGTCAGCGGGGCCATGACAATTCGATTCGACAAGACAATGTTTCCGAGGTGCAGAGGTTCGAAAAATAGTGGAGTATTCAATGCCATATCCTGTCTGCTATGTGAGCGTTACGAGTCGTGGGCCGAGTCGTTACCGAACTGTTATTTCGCCCATATCAATCTTCACTAACAGAGGTTCGGGTACTAATTGATAGTCGCCTTCGTAAGCGTAGATTCTTCGCTTCGTTGGGAAGACGATGCCGTCAACTTCACGATAATCAGAGGCGTAGTTCAGACCTGTTGCTCCTCCCAGAATGTCCACCGTATAGTCGTGACGACGTATGAGGCCGTCTGGTCCAAAGCAGGAGATTTGCTGTTTCGTGTGACTCTTGATGTAGTCAGGAAACGTAATCTTGAGCCGCCTCCATCGCTCGCCAGAGACTTCGATCGAATCTATTTCCTCCGTCTCAAATCCAGGTTTGGTGTACAGGAAAGGCGTGTTCAGGTAAGTCCACAAAGCTTCACCTTGAAAGTAGGCGACCTGCAGGTCATCCCAAGGCGTCTCTCGTAGTTGACCGACGAAGATGTTTTCTGGATTTTTCCGTTCCTGGAGGGTGGTCCCGTCGCGGCGCTCCATCACAAGAAAGTCTGGTTCGAAGATGAAGCGTTTGTCTTGCCCTGGAAAGTCAGTGACAAGTCGCTCCTTCTTGGTATCGACTGTCATGACGACGTTTTTGAGGTAGTCTCCCTGGCTCTTAACGAACCAGATGGCTCCCGTCAGTGACGCTGCAACGGTAACGGTGCTGATTTCATTCCAGCGCTTCAGGCCGCCGTGCGAATCAACAGCTAACTGCAAAAGGTCATTCATAATCCCTCCGGTTCTTCTTTTGAAAGGCATTCGGTAAGCACGTTACGCCGTCGCCTTAGGCTTGCGGTGCTTCTAGCTGCTC
>CAZZYB010000305.1:0-5491 GCA_964658125.1 uncultured Acetobacteraceae bacterium
TTCTCTTCGAGAAAATTGTCATTCCGAGCTAAAGCGAGGAACCCGCTTTTCACCGGTTCTTCGCAAGCTCGACAAACACCTCACACCCAACTTTCGTCCGAAGCAAACAGCAAAATACCAACCAACGTGACAACGGCTGACTGGGATCAACCCAGCCAGCCGTTGCCCTACTACAAGCAGTCAGTTACTTCTTGTGGTGGTGCTTCTTCATGGGAGCGTTGCGCGGGATGACCTTGACTGCGGACTCATCCACAGGTGTCACACCGTCCATGCTCATCGTTGCACCCGTCGGGATCATGGTCGTCGCCGCAGTCATACCATCGGTCGTGTTCGTATAGACCATGATGCGAGATGCGTCGACACCCTTGTCGCCTACCAGGTATGCCTTCGTGTTGACAGCGCGCTGAGCAGCCAGGCGTTCGCCATGCTTCTCAGTGCTTGCACCCGAGCCCACGATGGCAAACTTCGCATCGGGGTTACGCTGCGCGTTCAGAGCGATGTCGTCAAGGCAAGCCTTGGCTTCATTGTCCACACGTGCCGGCGGTTGACCCTTCTTGCCGAAGGTGACCGTGCACAGGCTGGACGTCTGCGGCACAACCGGTGTTGTCGGTGCAGCCGGTGTCGAAACCGTTACTGTCGTCTGCTGAGAAGCAGTCTGTCCCTTGTCGTCAACTACGTTGCAGGTGACGGTGATCGGGCCAGGCGCCACACCAGTGGTCGTCAGCGTTGCGGTCGACGTGCTGCCGCTGATCGAGCCTGCGGTCGCACTGTAGCTGTAAGTCAGAGGACGATTCTGCGGGCTCACGCCGTTCGCTGTGATCGTCGCCGAGTCACCCGCGTTCAACGTGGACGGGTTCGCCGAGCAACCCACAGTCGGAGGCAGGAACGCCTTCACCGTGACCGTTGCCGTGCAATCCGCCATCATGCCAGGCTTGTTCCCTTCGGAAACATGACCCTTCACCGTGTAGGTGCCGGCCGCAAGAGCCTTCGTGTCCACGGTCACAACATTGGTTGTGCTCGAAACCACAACGCCCTGATCAGCAGTCCAGGTGTAGCTCGCCGTTTTCTTCGGGTTCAACATCCCCGCCGTACCCGTAATCGTCACCTGGTCGCCAGGATAGATGTCGCCCGTCGGTGCGGACACCGAGCAGGCATAGGTTACAGGAGGAGGAGGAACGATGTGACCGAAATGCATCAGGATACCGGTGCTCAACTCCACACCGCTCAGGTTCGCGCGTCCACCCAGAACACCGCCCGTGGGGATGCCGGCATACGGTCCGTAGGACTCGTGGATGTAGCGATAGTCAGCCTGGAAAAGACGAAGACCGAAGCGATGATCGAAGAACGGCATGTCGTAATCCATGCCGCCGCCAACCGCCAGCGAGGGTCCCCACCGGTAAGGCTCATGCTCGTACGTCGCGCCTACGCTGCTGTTCGGCCCGGCAAGGTACGCCGCTCCGACCAGCCCATGCGCGAACAATGTGAAGTTCTGCATCGGTGCACGGAAAATCGGTCCGGCCGATCCCGAATACATGCCGTCATTCTGGCCGTCGGGATGGTACGTCGTGACGATCTCGCCGCCGACATACTTGTTGAAGTAGTACGCTCCACTCAGAATCGCGCCCTCGTCGATCGACGAGTAACGCAGGTTACCCGGCTTGATCTGTCCATGGGCGCCGAAATACGAGTAGCCCATGAAAATATCGACGCGCGACGGATTTGCATCGCCAGGTGCGGTTGTGCTGGGTGCCTGCGCACTCAGGCTCATGACTCCAAGGCTGACCGCACATGCAGCCAGCAGTGACCGGCCGATATTGCGAAAAGGGCTATAAGACATTCGACAATCCTCCACAAAATACTTTCTTTTTTTTCTTCCACGGGCTCCGGTTGCCGTCGGCCCGTTCTAGCTATGTGTTTTCCACCAAAAGTGTACCGCAGTTGCGGGCACTGTCCATAAGAAAATGCGATTTTGTACTTTTGTTGCTAACTCTATTCCGGTATGCGAACTTCAATGCGTTCCGGTTTACCACTCTTACACCTGTCCATCACCGCATGGATGCAGCCAACCAGCCATGCCGGGGCCCCAGTCTTCAACCACGAATCACGTTAGGTTCAACGTGGTTTTCAGACTGCCTTTCTCGTTCTGAATCTTCTCCTGCAACAACGTGATCGCGTACAGCAACTGCTCCGGACGCGGCGGGCAACCCGGCACATAAACGTCCACCGGAATCACCTGGTTCACTCCCTGCAGCAGCGCATAATTGTTGAACACACCGCCCGAAGTTGCGCATGCACCCATCGAAATCACCCACTTCGGCTCCGGCATCTGCTCATACAGCCGCCGAATCACCGGCGCCATCTTCTGAGACACGCGCCCAGCCACAATCATCAAATCGCTCTGCCGCGGAGACGGCCGGAATACCTCCGCCCCGAACCTCGCGATATCGTACCGCGACCCGCCCATCGACATCATCTCGATCGCACAGCACGCCAGACCAAAAGTCATCGGCCAAACCGAATTCTTGCGGACCCAGTTGATCGCCGCATCCAGCGAAGCCAGCACAACGCCCTCCGGCAACTCCTCGCCCCAGCTCACTTCATCCAGCTTGTCCCGATTCTTCCCGAAACTGTCCAGCGTGCCAAAAATGTATCGGTCGTTACGCTGCGGCACTCCCGTAGGGCGCCCACTGCTGCTCGTTTCGTTTGGATTGCTGTTCATAAAGCCAGTATACGTTTCTTTGCCGGTGAAAATGCTATTCAGTTAGTTCTTGCGAACAGGGCTAGCTGACTGTGACGCTCGAATGGTTCCAGCGGTTGTTTCCACAGCGCACGAGATTTTTTTCCACGAACCCGGCCCAACACTCCATCCCCCGGCCTGAGCTCCAATCCCACCCAAAACCCCATCAGGATCGCCTTCCCCCTCCGACCCCCCACGCTTCCAGCGACGCACTATCGTTTCAAAATGGGAAGCGACCCTCGCCGCCATCCGCACCGCGTCATCGCTTCCGGCAACCAACCGTGTCGCCAATCCACAACCCACCTCCGCCTACCCCACCAACCTAACCCGCATTCTCCCCAATCGCCTCCACCAGTGCGAGGCGCAAAGCCTCTTCCTCAACCCGCGTCAATCTCGACCCCGCCCGCGTAAGATAAAACACGTCGATAGCCACTTCCCCCTCGGTATCCACCAGCGCCACCTCGACGTTATATCCCAACCCGCTCAGCGTCGCGCTGATCGCCCGCAACAGCCCCGGAACATCCTGCGCCACAACCTGCAGCAGCGTGCTGTTCGACGAAGCCTCCTCGTCGAAATCTACCTTCGTCTCCACCACCACCCGCGGAGCCTTCCGCCGGCTCTTCTTCCGCCCCGCCAGCATCGCCTCCGCCGAAGCCCGACCCGAAACAATCTCCCTCACACTCCCCAAAAACCGTTCCCGCTCACTCGCATTCAACTCCAGCGTCCGAAACGTATCCGTAAATCGAAAACTATCGACGACCACACCCATCCCATCGGCATAAGCATCGGCGGTCACCACATTCATCCCCCACGCCGCCAGCGCTCCCGCAATCGCCGCAAATAAATTCGCCCGGTCCCGCGTCACCACCGTAATCTCGTTGATCGTCTTCGCATGTTGAAACGCAATCTGCACGGGCTCCTGCTGAAACCGTTCCGCCATCTCAAAATGCTGCCGTATCTGCTCCGCCGACCGCGTCTTCAAATACCGCTCCGGAAACCCTTCCAGAAACTCCAGCACCTCGCGCTTCTTCCCTGGCAGCATATCCAGCACGCGCTGAATCCGCTCATCCGCTCCACCCACCCGTACCCTCTGCTCATCCACGCTGCGGTCCAGTTGATTCGCCGCACTCATCGAAAGCCGCCACAAATTCTCCGCCTTCCACGGCGTCAGCGCATCCGGATGCACCGCTTGAATATCCGCATACGTCAGCAGCGTCAACATCCGCAGCGCCTCATGCGTCTGCACCTTCCCCGCAAACACCCGCACCGTCTCCGCATCGAAAATATCCCGCCGCAGCGCAGCCGACATCTCCAGATGCTGCTCGATCAACTGCAGCACCTGCCCCGCCTCATAAGCCTCCATGTCGAGCCGCGCCATCACACCCCGCGTCATCCGCGCGCTCTCCTTCGCATGGTCGTCGCTCGCCCGCCCCTTGCCGGTGTCATGCATCAGAGCCGCCAGGTACAGCAGCCCCGGAACCGCCAACTCCCGCGCCATCTGCCCAAACTTCACCCGCCAGTCCGGAGCCCCCGCCGGCGCCTCCAGCTCCAGCCCATGCAGCGTATCGATCAGCACAAACGTATGCTCGTCCACCGTGTACCGGTGATAAGCATCCCGAATCACCAGCGCATCGATCCCATGAAACTCCGGCAGAATCAAATCCAGAACACCCAGCGCATGCATCGTCCGCAGCGCATTGCCGGCCCACAGCCCCGTCAAAATCGCATTCAAAGCCCGCCACAACCCCGGCCCTTCCTCCAGATGCGCCGACAGCAAAGGAATCGCGTCCCCAATCCTCCGCTCGCTCTCATGCGACAGCGGTGCACCCGTCTCCGCCAGAGCCCCAAACATCGCCAGCACCACATCCGGCTCCCCCGCCGGATCGAACCCTGCCGCAACCTCCTCCAGCTCCAGCCGCCCATCCTTCAGCCGGAAACCCCTCTGCGCCGCCAGCTTCACCCTGCGCTTCGGAGTCTCCGTAAGCTGCAACCCCGCCGCCTCCATCTCTCGCCCCACGCACCGCTCCACCACCCGCGCATTCCGGAAATAAGCCCGCATCCAGTAAGCCGCATCGACCGGCAGCGAAGGCTGCCCCGCCACCGGCTTCACCCTGCCCAACCCGATCCACTCATCGGCAGCCGCGTCCTGGGCTTTCCAGTCCAGCACATTGTCATCGCGCTCATGCCGAAAGTGCAGAAAGCACCTTACCGCCGCCAGAAACCGCATCGCCTCCGCGAACTCCGCGCCCTCGACCTCATTCGCCGACGCAGCCCCCCGCAGCATCGCCATCCACCCACAAACATTCGCATCCCGCAGCCCACCCGGACACTCCTTGATGTTCGGCTCCAAATGAAACAGCGTATCCCCATACTTCCCATGCCGGGCCCGCGTCAGCTCCAGCAGCCCCGCCCGCATCGCCTTCGCATCCTTCGCAATCAGCTTCTCGCGAATCCGCCCATCCAGCTTCTCAAACACCCCACGCTCACCCGCCACAAATCGCCGATCCAGCAGCGAGTACCCAAACTCCGAATTCTTCGTATCGAACCGCTCGCACTCCCCCACCCCGCGCGTCATCGGCGAAACCCTCACCCCCAGGTCCCACAACCCCTGCGTAGTCCGCTTGATCGCATCCTTGGGCGCATCGCCCTTCTCCACACAAAACATCACATCGATATCGGAACCCGGAAACAACTGCCCCCGCCCATACCCACCCACAGCCACCACCGCCACCCGCTGAGCCGACTCCCTGCCCC
>CAZZYB010000306.1:0-5481 GCA_964658125.1 uncultured Acetobacteraceae bacterium
ACCCTGCCACAAACCCTTCCACTCTGCCGAAAGCCGTCGTGAAGGCGCAGCCGCAACGACACACCCGCCTTCTTCCGCACCACCCGCGACGCGTTCCTTTTGACACCGGCGTTACAATGAACAGATGGTCAAGCGCATCGCAAAATCCGGAAGCATCACCCTGCTCAGCAAGGATGATCGCGCCTCTCTCTCAACCTTCAAGAGAACGTCGCAGGCTCACGTCGACAAGGTGACCAGGACCCGCGCATCGGCAGTGAAGGAACTGGTCGACGCTGGCATCTACGGTACGGACGGCAAGCTGAAAAAACAGTACCGCTCCGTTGCATGATCTCTCCGCGTCATTCGTACTCGCATACCACGGTTGCGACGCAGCAGTAGCAGAACGCCTTCTAAGAAATCGCGCATTCAATCCCTCCCAGAATGATTACGACTGGCTGGGTGAAGGCGTTTACTTTTGGGAAGCCAATCCTCTCCGCGGTCTGGAGTTCGCAAAAGAGTCCATCAAACGCGGCGGCTCCAAGATCAAGACACCCACAGTCATTGGTGCCGTGATTGATCTTGGCTACTGCCTCGACCTGACAACGAGCCGAGGCCTCCAGAAAGTGAAGACCGCTCATGCGAGACTTCAGACTGTTTCCGAGCAGGCTGGCCTTCCCATGCCCCAGAACCAGCCAGACGGCCTTCGTCACAATCTGGACTGCGCGGTCATCAATTATCTGCATCATCTCGAGGCGGAAGAAACGAAACCGCCTTTCGACACGGTGAAGGGAATTTTCATCGAGGAACCGGAACTCTATCTCGGTTCAGCATTCGGTTCGAAGAACCACATCCAGATCGCGGTGAGGACGCTGGACTGTATCAAGGGAGTATTTCGGGTTCCCAGATCGCATCTCGCAGGTTGATCCGCTCACACCGGCGCAGAGCCTTCGCATCTACAGCGGCTACCCAATCAAATGCGGCGCAGCCAACCCCACAAACTCCCTCGCCGTAATCACCTTCGTACTCTTCCAGAACGCCGGAAAGTGCTTTAGATTCCCGGTAATCAAGTAGTCCGCGCGACCCGCATCCGCGCATTCGACAAACACATTGTCATCCGCATCGCCGCACACATCCAACCGCCGTTTCGGCGCCACCAGATAGCTTCGGTTCTTGATCAGTTGCAGCAACTGCAGCCGCACACCCGTGGGTATCCCAAGCTGCGGCCGAGCCAGCACCTCGCCATACTCCTCCAGAATCGCAGCCGACACATACAGCCGCGCAGGCTTCGTCAGCGCCAGCAGAAACGCCGTCCTTTGCAGACTCGCCGGCTTCAACGCCGCCGACACAACGCAATTCGTATCGAGCACCAGCCGCAGCGGCAGCATCACCGCTTCTTCTTCGCCGCTCGTGCCTCTTTGATCACCACATCGATCTGCCGCGAAGTCATCCTATCCGTTCGATTCCGCCTTGAAACCTCCCCAACGATCCGCAGTATCTCCGGCTCCGGCGCCGCCAGTTTCACATAGTCGCGAATACTCAGCAGCACCGCCTTCGGCGCTCCACGCTTTTCGATCACTACAGAGCGTTGCTCCACATCCACGCGGTCCAGTAACTTCCCAAAATTCGAGCGCGCATGCAAAACCGAAACGATGGGCGTACCTTTTCTGTCGAGCGTCTGCGTCGCCATAAACTCTCCACTTCGCTGAATTGAAATGTACAGTTCGCTATTCACGCGGTCAAATCTGTCAGATTGACCCTTGCCGCTCCACCGCGTCTGCGCTACTCTTCCGCATGCGACCTCTCCGCTACTCCATCAACATCACATTGGACGGCTGCTGCGATCACCGCGAAGCGACCCCCGACGCCGACTTGTTCAAAAACGCCATCGAAAACATCACCCGCGCCGACGCCCTCCTCTTCGGCCGCACAATCTACGAAAGGATGGAGTCGTACTGGCGGCCGCTGGCGTCTGACTCGACACAACCCTTCGCCCAGGCCATCCACGCCGCTAAGAAATACGTCGTCTCGAGCACCCTCGACCGCGTCGATTGGAACGCGGAGCTCCTCCGCGGCGACCTGGGCCCAGCCGTTCAGCAGCTCAAGCAACAGCCTGGCAACGGCCTCTTCACAGGAGGCGTACAGCTCCCACTGGCGTTGGCACAGTTGGGCTTGATCGACGAGTACGAGTTCGTCGTTCACCCCAGGGTAGCGGGCCACGGTCCGACGTTATTGGCGGGCCTGTCGAAGCCTCTCGACTTGAAGCTCGTAAGCCGTCTGGAGTTCGGCTCGGGGGCAGTCGCGATGCGGTACGTTCCCAAAACATAGGGACGCCAGCGCACCCCAGCCTAAGCCATCTGCTGCATCACCGGCATCACAAAGACGTCCGCATACGGCATCGTCCGAGTCTCCGGCTCGCCCAGGCACTGGCGCACGCTTGCCAGCATCACCGCCGGATGCACCGGTTTCGGCAACAGCGGAAAGTCGTGCCCGGCAGCCCGCGCCTCTGCGAGATCGGCCAGACTCGCGTGCCCTGAAAACAGCAGCACCCGGCAGCTCGGAAACCGTTTCAGCATCGTCAGCGCCAGCGTCACGCCATTCATTCCCGGCATATCCACATCGCTCACCAGCAGGTCCGGAGGAACCAGGCTCGCCAATTCGAGCGCCCCCTCCGCATCGTAGGCGGTCAGGGTGCAAAGCCCGGCCCGCTTGAAGATCAACGACAGCGTATCCGCGACCAGCCGTTCGTCGTCAACGATCAGGACGATGGGCTTGCGAATCTCATCATTGCCACTCACATCTTCCGGAACCTCGGTTGGAACTTCAGACAGCGGAACGACCGTGGAATTGAACGATGGCGACATGGCGTGATACCTCTATCCCGAACCTATTCCCGCCTCCGGCATACGGGTTAACTCTTTTTCATACGAGTAACTTCTTTACTTTCAGGTATTCCTGCGATAGATTTTCGTCCTGTCTGGGCAACATCTCGTTTGAAAATCTATTCTTTAATAGGGCGGCGCTTTCATCACGTTAGCGCGATGATAACCCTCGGAGCACGATGGCTGACCAACCACAACCCGATCGTTCAGCCATGCGCTTCAAGTCTGTGCCGCAGTCCGATGTTCCCAAAGGCCGAGACGGAAAGCACAAGCTCATCATCACGCAGCTACTGAACGATATCGCCCAGCTCGAACCCGGCTCAGCTCTTAAAATCCCATTCACCGAGCTGCCAGACACCAAGGAAAACATCCGCTCCGCACTCAGCCGAGCCGCCAAACACCAGGGCCTCACCATCGCCACTTCAAGCAATGAGGACTTCCTCTTCGTCTGGAAGGCGGCCGAACCTGAAGACGAAGCTGACCCTACCGGCGCCGCCGCAACAGTACCACCAGCAAAATAATCATGAAGATCAGGCCGAACCCACCCGGCCACACGAACCATCCTCCAGAGCTCGAAGCCCCCACCACAAGGCATCCAGTCAAGCCCCCGGACACCGCCAGCGCGACCGCCAGTACAGCACCACGCATAGCCGCCCGCCGCATCCCACGCATCGTTTTCATCTGCAATCTGATGCAGAAATCCAGTGCCGGTGCAGCTTCTCTCCTATACAGTTGCAGCCATGCCCAACCAGCACAGCAAAGCCACCATCATCAGCATGGCCGTCATCGCCTCCGCCGCTGCAACGCTGCTGCATGAGGGCGTCGGCCACGGCGTCACCGCCTGGCTTCGCGGAGACATCGTCACCGACCTCACCAGCAATCATCTCTCCTCCGTCATTCCCGACCGCGTCGTCGAAGCCGGCGGCACCATTGTCAACCTCATCGCCGGCTCAGCCTCCCTCTACGCCTCGCACCGCACCACCCGAAGCCCCAACCTCCGCTACTTCCTCTGGCTACTCGGCGCACTCAACCTTCTCCCCGGCGCCGGCTACTTCCTCTTCTCCGGAATCATCGGCATCGGCGACTGGAACGAAGTCATCCGCGGCCTCCCGCATCAAGCCGCCCTTCGCATCGTCATGACGCTCTTCGGAGCCGCGCTCTACGTCCTCGTAGTCCGCCTGATCGCCGTCAACGTCCGCCCCTTCGTTCCCGAGCGCCCCACCTACAATACCGCCGGACGCCTCCCCTACTACGCCGCCTGCATCTTCAGCTGCATAGCCGGCGCCTTCGACCCGCTAGGCATCAAGCTCCTGCTCATCTCCACCATCCCCGCAGCCTTCGGAGGCTCCTCCGGCCTCATGTGGGCGGACAGCCTCATGCCCGCGCAGCCTCCCGCCAAAATGCTCACCGTCACGCGCCAACCCGCATGGTGGATCGCGGCCACCGTCCTCGGCCTCGCCTACATCATCTTCCTCGGCCGAGGCATTCACTTCGCCCACTAACCCCGCCCGCTACTTCTCGCTGCTGGGCGGAACCAGCCCCTTCAACCGCATATAAAGGGCCAGCGTCGCATACTGCTCGTTGTCATGCGACACATTCCCCCACATCAACCCCAGCCGCGACCGCTTTCCCTGCCCCAGCGTCAGCATCTCCGTCGCATTCGCATCGGTCACCGCCGCATACGCTTTGTCGCACTCATCGAACGAAGCCTTCAAGCCCGCCACAATCGTAGCCTTATCCGCGGTATCCGCAGGCGGCTTGCCGATATCGGCCATCGCCTTCCCGTTCGCCACACCGCACGACCGCAACTGCGCCTCGGTAATATGGTTCACCACCCGCGCAAACGTCCGAATCTCCGGCGTAGGCTTCACCTGGTAATTCGCCTCCGGCATATTCTCGGCAGCCTTAATGATGTTCCCCTTCAACCCCGCATACCCACGCTGAACTTCTCCCGCCGGTCCCGGCACACCCGCCGGAGCCTGCGCCACTGCCACACCTAACATCAAACACGCCGCACACATCAAAACAATTTGCCGCATCGCTTTCACCTCGTACACGCCACCAGCCTAATCGCCTGCAGCCCCGGCGGCAAGCGCCATCATGTTCAAATAGAAGAGACTCTGTAAGGACCTACACCAAATGCCTTTGAACTGCGGAATTGTCGGCCTCCCCAACGTGGGAAAATCCACCATCTTCAACGCCCTCACAGCCTCCAAGGCCGCGGCAGCGAACTACCCCTTCTGCACCATCGACCCCAACGTCGGCATCGTCCCCGTACCCGACGATCGTATGGACCGCATCGTCACCATGGTCAAACCCAACTCCATCGTCCCCACCACCATGGAGTTCGTCGACATCGCCGGCATCGTCGAAGGCGCCAGCAAAGGTGAAGGCCTCGGCAACCAGTTCCTTTCGCACATTCGCCAGACCGACGCCATCCTCCACGTAGTCCGCTGCTTCACCGACCCCGAAGTCATCCACGTAGCCGGCGTCGTCAACCCCCTCCACGACATCGACATCATCAACACCGAGCTCCTCCTGGCCGACCTCGACACCGTAGAAAAGCGCCTCAACAAAGCCGAAAAAGCCGCCAAGTCCAACGCCGCCACAGCCGCCGCCAAGA
>CAZZYB010000307.1:0-5479 GCA_964658125.1 uncultured Acetobacteraceae bacterium
GCACCCGCCGCGGCGGAATCTCGCCGATCTTGAAGCTTTTGCCGTCCCAGATTCCTTCTTCGAACAGCTGTGCCAACCCTTCGTTCAGCCAGATCGGCATCTGCCTGCTGATGGCGGAATAGGCGAACTGGTGAAACGCCTCGTGCTGCAGCACGCGGCGCAGCGTTTCACGGCCCTGGCCTTCCAGGTACGTCGTGAGGAACGTGCGGTCGCGGCCGGCGACGAACATCCCACCGCTGTTTGCCCCCCGGTACAGCGTGACGGCCATGTAATTGGCCTTGTGCAGGAACAGGTATACCGGCAAGGGCGGTTGCTCGCGCGGGGGGCTGAATTCCTTCAGCCGTTTGGTGTACTCCTCGTACATCGCGTCCATGCGCGTGGCGAGGTCGTCAACCAGCGCGTTACTGCCGGGATGATCGACGAACTGTCGCTCGAGGACCGCATCAACGACGAGGTCCGCGTGATCCTGGAAGCTTTCCAGGACGACATGCTGAAGACTGGCGCAAGCTATCCGGAGATGTTCAAGAAGGTAAAGCTTGAGCTCGCGCGGAAGTACAAGGCGGTGCTATGAGGATCAGCCGCGACAAGTTGAACAAGCTCGCCCACACGGTTGCCGACACGCTCGCGGAGATTGACGACGTGGAGTTTCTGGAGGACCGGAACACGATCCGGCAGGAGGCTCGCAAGGCGTTGGAGAGCCTCCTGATGGCGGAGATGAAGATCGACGCGGCGGCTCGGCTGAAGATTGCTTCGCAGCGCAAGATCATCATGGAAGGCTCGCAGGAGTGGGACATCCTGTATCGCAAGTACTACAACGACGAGGTCAAGAAGCTCGGGCTGTAGGGTCCGGGGTTTGGTATACTTTTTGAAGTCGCAACGGGATCCCCTTCCGTGCCGTGGCGTTATGGTGTAACTGGTTAACACGTCGCCCTCTCAAGGCGAAGAGTCCGGGTTCGAGCCCCGGTAACGCTACCAAATTTAGGTACTTACAGCCACCCTTCGGGTGGCTTTTTCGTTGGGGGATACCCTCCCTTGCTGGGGGCTCTTCTCCCCAATAGCGGCGTGATCTGCCGACAAAATATCCATGGCTGGAACGGGCGTGACATCCAGAGCTCGTGAAATCGATTCGAGCGTCTGATAGAACGCCGTACGGCCCGGCGGTGCGGATTGGACTGAGATCGACCCCGTCGCGCGGTGTGGCCTGCGGATATACTGCCCTAACTATGCAACTGGCTTCTGGCACCCTGTTGGATGGATATGAAATTCTCGGCCTTCTCGGTTCCGGAGGAATGGGCGAGGTCTACCGCGCCCGAGATCCCATCCTCAAACGCGACGTGGCTATCAAGGTCCTGCCCGCGTCCGTGGGACAAAACGCAGATCGCCTGCGCAGATTCGAGCAGGAGGCGCAGGCCACGGCCGCACTGAACCATCCGAATATCCTCGCCGTCCACCGCTTCGGCGTCTTTGAGGGCTTACCTTATCTGGTCTCCGAGTTGCTCGAAGGCCAGACCTTGCGCCAACTGGTCGAGCGTGGGCCTTTGTCCGCGCGCAAAGCGATCGAAACCGGGACACAAGTAGCGCACGGCCTGGCAGCCGCTCACGAGAAGGGCATCGTCCATCGCGACCTCAAACCCGAGAACCTCTTCGTCCTCAAGGACGGTCGTGTCAAGATTCTCGACTTTGGCCTTGCCAAGCTGATGCAGACTCCAACCGACTCCGACGGAAGTGCACCCACGCTGACGCACGCCACCGATCCCGGGGTCATCATGGGCACCGCCGGCTACATGTCCCCCGAACAGGTGCGCGGACACAAAATCGACCATCGCACCGACATATTCGCCTTCGGGGCGATACTTTACGAGATGCTCAGTGGCACTCGCCCATTCCACCGCGGGACCGCGGTGGAAACCATGACCGCGATTCTGAACGAAGACCCGCCCTCCCTCTCGCAACTCGCCCAAACAACGCCACCGGGGCTACAGCGCGTCGTTCATCGTTGCCTTGAAAAGAACCCTGAGCAACGCTTCCAGTCTGCCTCCGACCTCGCCTTCGCGCTCGAAGCTCTCACAGAATCGGGTGGCTCGTTTCAAGCTCCGGCAACCGCGGCAGTGCGGCGTCCCGCCCGCCGTGGCCTCACGGCGGCTGCCGGTCTCCTGGCCGTTTTCGTGCTCGTCGCCGCCGGATGGTATCTGGTCGCGCGAAAAAGCGACGCACCTCCGCTGCGAGTTACGCAGTACGCCCAGATCACCCACATTGGTAGTGCCGGGGACGCAGCCGGAACAGATGGAAGCAGGATCTATCTCAATCGGGGCATCTCGAATCCGATTCAGGAGGTTGCGATCTCCGGAGGCGAGGTCGAGGAGCTCCACACCTCGCTAAAGAATCCCTACCTCAATGACGTCTCTCCAGACGGCTCGACACTGCTGGTCCAATCGTTTGAAGCAGGCATGACGGCTGCACCGCCGCTCTACACCGTCCGCATCCTCGGAGGCGCGCAGCGCTACCTCTTGAACGCATCATCAGCCCTCTGGTCCCAGGACGGAAAGTCGATCTTCTACACAACCGCAAATCACGACCTTTACCAGATGCGAAGTGATGGCACCGAGCCGCATAAGCTCGCTTCCCTGGGAGCGGGGGGCGATATCACCTCCTTGAACATCGCGCCCGACGGACAGATTATCCGCTTCGCACGAGACAAGAAGTTCTGGGAAATGTCGCTAAACGGCTCGAACCTCCACGAGCTCTTCCCTGGCTGGCATGCAACCAGCCAAAAATGCTGCGGTGCCTGGTCCGCAAACGGAGAGTTCTTCTTCTTCGTTGCGGGTCCAGGGTCGCAGGTCTGGGCTTTGGACGATCGGCGGAGCCTCTTCCATCGACCCTCCGGGCAGCCATTCCAGCTAACATCAAGTCCGCTTCTATGGGGAAATGTCGTCCCCTCCAAAGATGGCAGGAACCTCTTTTCGCTCGGATCAACGAGGCGAGGAGAGCTCGTGCGTCAGGATGCGAAATCCGGCCAGTTTGAGCCCTTCCTCGACGGTGTCTCTGCAAGCTTGGTTTCCTTCTCCAAAGATGGGCAGACCGTAGCCTATGTCTCCTATCCCGAAGGCGATCTTTGGAAGGTCAACAGGGATGGAAGCGGACGTGTGCAGCTCATCGATAGTTCGTTGTTTCCAGAGTGGATCAATCTCTCGCCGGATGGCTCCCAGGTCGTATTCATGGCCCGGACACCGCAAGGCCGCGAACAAGGCTGGATTGTCTCCACGCAGGGCGGGACGCCGCGCAGTCTTCTACCCGGCGAGCAAACACAGCAGACCGATCCCAGCTGGTCGCCTGACGGAACCAAGATCCTCTTTGCTACAAGTTTGCAGGGCGGACCCGACAAAGACAGCTCAATTCAAATTCTCGATCCGGCGACCCATCAACAGACAACCCTGCCCGAAACAAAGGACAAGTTTTCGCCACATTGGTCTCCGGACGGCCAGTTTATTGAAGCATCCTCGCTCGACCTCTCCACCTTGAGCATCTTCGATCTCAAAACTCAACATTGGTCGACACCCTACCAAGGTCTGTTTGCGTATGCGAACTGGTCCAGCGACAGCCATTCCCTGTATCTGCTGCGATACGCAGGCAGCGATCCGGCAGTGCTGAAAGTTCCCGCCAAAGGTGGAACGCCGCAGGTGGTCGTGGACCTGAAGAAGTTTCACTACACGGGCGCCCTGGGTCTGTGGCTGGGGCTCGATCCTACGGACTCCCCTCTTCTGCTCCGCGACCTTGGAAGCGACGATGTCTACGCACTCTCGCTTGAACACAAATGAGTGATCAGCGAAATGACTCGCCACCGAATCAGTGCGCGCCTGTCAGCCATCCGGTGGGATGTACTCAGAATCTCGGTAAAGGCTCACCTCGAGGCGAGGAGCGGCGACGGATACCTGGTGCCATCAATCTCCACGGGACAAATGAATTGCAACGGCAGTCAGCGAGAGATTAGCGCTGGCGGATGGATCCCGATAAGCGCAAAAGCAACTTTGTGATGCCATTCTTTTCTTCAATAGACAGTTCATGCATTGCTTCCGTGAGATGCGCAGCATGTAATGGAAAAATGTGTTCCAGCAACTTTCGACCTTTGGTGGTGAGGCTGCCCATAATCACGCGATGATCCTGTAAAAGTGGGGTCCGCAATAACAGCCCGCGCTGCTCGAGCTTCTTGACCGTGTACGTGGTGCTCGCTCCGGTCAGGAGAATTCGCTGACTGAGTTGCCCCAACTGTGTGTCGCCGTTATGGTAAAGAACGGAAAGAACAGAGAACTCGGTCATCGTAAGGCCGAGAAGCCTCATACGAGGTCTAACGTATTCATCCACAGACTTGAAAGCCCGTCCTATCGAGAGGATCAAACGTATCGATGCCTTCTCGTCCTCATTCAACTCGCTTGAAGAGAGATCGGGCCAGTGCTTTGGTCTGCTTGTCTGTTTCATTCTGTGCCCTCGCAACTCTTCATGGATTGGTGACGAGAATCGAACGGGATACGCGTTTGAAGTCTGCTTCCTCCGCGGGGGAAAGATCCATGGCGTGTGCCTTTTGAAGCTTAACCGCGGCCCCGTCGTTCTTACCCTCTCGAACAAGGGCTTCGGCCCAGGAAATATAAAGGTGTCCCCATGACGGCGCACACAGAGCTGCTTGGCGATAAAGATTCAAGCCGGCCTGTAGGTCCCCCTGTTCAGTCGCCAGCCCCGCCAACTTCTCAAGTGGCTCAGCCCAGTGAGGCCCAGTGGTATGCGCAAGCTCTAACTCGATCTTGGCTCTCCGAAAATCCCCTTGCTTTAGGAGAAAGAGGCCATATTCATAATGAGGGGCCGGGAGTGAAGGAGTATTGGCAATCGCCTGCTGAAAGAGGGCGGACGCCTCGCTGAAATGTCCCCGCAGGATTTGCACCTCAGCTTTGTTTGCGAGGCACTCAGCCGAGTCGTTCGAAAGGGAAGACAGCAGATCACTCATCACAGCGTCACCCGTGCGCTCATACGCCGTCATGATTGCGCAGGCGCTATCGGCTTCAATTGCTAACGAGGCTCTCATTGCCGCATCCATGATTCGATTACGGTATAGACCCAATATGGAGCGCAGTTTCCTGTCATCCTGCTCTTCAACTGCAAGGGTCACTTCTGCGTATAGTAGGTCTCCTTCAGCTGCGCCTAGGTCCCTTCGATTAGTAGCCAACTCTAACTGAAGGTGTGCATTCGAGCGCTCGTGCAGATGAGATAAAACCCGTGCGTAAGATGAGTAGAGTGGAAGCAGCTCCGCGCCCCCTTCATGGGATCTTAGTTCCAGCTCTATTGACCTCTTGAGAGAGGCGTAGTCATTTGTAAGCTGATCCGTCGCCATGTATGCGTCGGGCCCGGGGTGGCGAAAGAGCCTGAGCGGCAAGTGTTCAAACAACCACGATCGCCGGTGTGCCCGAGATTCAAGTTGATGGCCCGTCTCAAC
>CAZZYB010000308.1:0-5476 GCA_964658125.1 uncultured Acetobacteraceae bacterium
TTTCCCTGAGTTATGACGGGGGCCGATGGAGACGGGGGTTGCGGTCAAGGCCGCGGGCGCGGGCGGAAGGCGAGTGAAAATCCGAGGATTTTACCGCTTCGGCAACTCTAAGGCGCACGTCTCCAGCGAACCATAGTGTAGCACATATGTTAGACGGTCCGGGGGGTCAAAAGATGCAGACGGGAATGCCGCTCAGGGCCTGGATCCGATGAAGGCGAGGGCGGAGACTGTGGGGGTTATGGTGGGGGCCGCGGCACCTACTATTTCGGAGAGTATGTCGCCGTTGGCCTGGGTGAGCCAGACGTTGCCGGCACTGTCGATGGCGATGCCGTAGGGGACGTTGTAGTCGGGCGAGGTGTAGCCGGTGGACGGGGTGATGGCGAGGCCGGCTGCGGAGAACTCGGAGACGGAGTTGTTGTTGTGGTTGGCGGTCCAGACATTACCGAGGCCGTCGACGATGATGTCTGAGGGGTTGCTGAGGCCGCCGCCGGTAATGTTTGTTCCTACGCCTGAGCTGTTGAGGCGAGTGATGGAAGAGACGGCGTAGTTGGCGACCCACTCGGTACTGCCCGCGCCGATGGCGATGCCGCGTGGCGTGTTGTAGCCGCCGGTGGTGAAGGGGGAGGAACCGGCGACGGCACCGGCGGAGGAGAGCTCCACGATGTCGTTGATGTTCTGGTTGCCGGACCAAACGTTTCCGAGGGTGTCGATGGCAATGCCCCAGGGGCCGTTCAGACCGCTTGCGCTGGAGGGGGAGCCGGAGGCTTCGGCGCCGTTGTTGGTGAGCTTGCTGATCGTATTCTTACCGAAGTTCGAGACCCAAACGTTGTTGGAGGAGTCGATGGCGATGCCGGCAGGGTCGAGGTCATTGTTTCCTGCAAAGCCGGTGCCGCTGAGAGGCGTGCCGTTGGGCGCGAATTCGGTGACGGTGCCGCCGCTCTGGTTGGCGACCCAGGCGTTGCCGGTCTTGTCGATGGCGATATAGGTGCCGTGATTGAGGCCGCCGCCTGAGTATCCGCTGAAGCCGGAGAGGAGAGCGCCGGTAGGGGAGTACTTGCTGACCGAGGTGCTGTAGCAACTGACCCAGACGTTGCCGGGAGCGTCGATGGCGATGTAGCTGGGGAAACCCAGAGTGCCGGAGTAGAACGAGACTTCCACGGTGAAGTCGTTGGGCGCGGTGGCGAGTGTGGGGAGGAATGGCGTGCCGATGCCGGAAGGGTTGTTGAAGATGGTGCTGATGGCGGTGGTGGGGTTGTGGGCGATGTTTATGGCTACGGATGCGGTGTCGGTCGCAGTGGTGCCGGTGGATCCTGCGCTCTTGATGTTGTTGAAGAGAGCGCTGCATTGGGCGGAGGTTGAGCCGGTGGAGTTCACACAAGCTGCGAGGGCGTTGGCGAGGGTGTGGATCTCAGCCTGCGGGACGGTCCCGGCGCTGGTGGCGGGCGCGGTGCGGGCGCGGCCGAGGTTTGCACCGGAGATGTCGTAAAGGTTAGCCGCTGTGGCAAAGGCGTTGGCGATGCCGGCACTGGCTTGCACGGAGCCGCTGCTACCAATGTGGGTGGCGTCTGATGCAAAGCCGGCGAGGGCGTAGGCGGCGGCGACGGTGGAGACTTCGTTGACGGATACGTATGGGACCTGCAGCGCAAGCGTGCCGCTGGGCGGGCAGTTGCCGAGCGCGGCGAGGAAGCCGGCTGCGGAGTTGGTCTGTCCAACGGGCAGACCGGGGTTGCCGCCGATGGCGTAGAGGTAGACCTGGGTGTTGGCGAGGCACGTGTACTCGCCGGTGAGCGAAAAGTTGCCGCCGGCGTCGCTGGTGACGTAGTAGTTGTTGTTGGCGTCGAGCGTGGTGGGGAAGGCGCCGGTGTTGAAAGCGGTGAGGAGCGATGTGGACGCTGAGCCGTAGCCTGCGGAGCCAGCGGCGTAGATATAGATGTGTGAGCCCGTGACGGGCTGGCGGCCTCCGTGAACGTTGCCCTGGATGGTTGCGAGCGGCACCGCGGTGGAGGCGGCGGAGGCGGCGGCGAAGTTGGCCGAACAGCCGGAGAGAAAGACCGAAGAGGCGAGTAGAGCAAGGCTTGCAGACATGCAGAGAGCTGAACGCACGGTGTCCTATTTTCTTGTGAGCGGGATTTGGGTACGGTGGGGAGCGGGATAAGGTTAGCGTGAAAAGGCTGTTACCGGGGAGAAATCTGCGGGAAATGAAGGAGGGATGGACGGGGAAGAGACTGCGGGAGTATGCGCTGCTAGACTCAGAGGTGCAGGCGGCCGGGCGATCGCTGCCATCTGGACCGCGAGGTGTTGGGTGGGGGAGGAAAGTCCGAACTCCGCAGGGCAGTGTGCCGGATAACGTCCGGGGGCCTGGCGTCAAGGCCAGGTTACGGCCAGTGCAACAGAAAGCAAACCGCCTCAGATTGTTGGGCGTTGCTCGCAAGAGTGGCGTTCATGTACGCGGTTTGAGGTAAGGGTGAAAGGGTGGGGTAAGAGCCCACCGCGTCGACAGTAATGCCGGCGGCTTGGTAAACCCCACACGGAGCAAGACCAAATAGGCAGGGAGTTCGCCGCTACTCTTCAAGCGGCGAATGCGTGACGGCCCGTCGCGCCCAGGCGAAGAGAATTTATGCCGGAACCTGCGGGTAGGTTGCTGGAGCTCGTCAGTAATGGCGAGCCTAGAGGAATGATCGCTTAGAACAGAATTCGGCTTACGGGCCGCCTGCACAAATTCTGGGGATAGGGAGTAAGAGAGTAAAGAGTACGGCCGGGCTAACGCTAACAGACCTTTGCTGTGTATTAGTTTTTATAATGTGCGAGAAGCAGTCCGGTTTCGGTGGCATTGACGGAGCTGTTTTCACACAGTAACCTCCTCCCTAGTTTCCGACATTACCTTTGGCTATATGGCAACGGTAGGGAGTTCCTCATGAAATCCATTCGTTTCGTCACGCCTGCGCGTGTGTTCGCGGCAGCTGCTCTCCTCTTCTCTTCCCTTTCCACGCTGCCGACTCAGGCTCAGGACTCTTCCGTTGCTGCGTCGGCAGTGCCGATCAAGGTACGCGCAGGCGATGCTTCAGCGATCGCACCGGTCTCGGGCAGCAAACAGTTTAAGTTGGCGATCAGCCTTCCGCTGCGCAATGAAGCCGCGCTCGATGCGCTGCTGGCCGATATCTACAATCCCGAGAGCCCGAACTTCCACCACTATCTGAGCCCGGACGAGTTTACGGAGCGTTTCTCCCCCAGCCAGGCTGACTATGACGCCGTCGTGCAATGGGCGCAGTCCAAGGGTTTGCAGGTTACCCATACGACGCCGAACCGGCGCGTGATCGATGTGACCGGAACCGCCGATGTGATTCGCCGGACGTTCAATGTGGGCTTGAACGACTACCGCGACAACATAACAAGCGCGGTCTTCCACGCTCCTGACCGTGAGCCGACCGTGGATTCGCCGGTGGCGCTGTTGGGAGTTTCGGGGTTGGACAACGCCCTCCCGCCGCGGCCGCACCTTGTGAAGGGCGACGCCCTGATCTCGACTTCGGGAACCGTTGTGGAGAGCGCCAATGCGATTGCGCGCATAACAGGTTCGGGGCCCGGAAACACCTATTTGCCGAGCGATATGCGCAAGGCGTATTACGGCAACGGGCCGTTGACTGGCGCGGGGCAGACAGTCGCCATCTTCTCGTATGACGGCTACATCAAGAGCGACATCAATGTGTATTACTCCAGCACAGGGATGACTTCGACGGTGCCCGTGAACAACGTGCTGGTGAATGGGTACAACGGCGCGTGCTTCGGCTTCAATGCGAACGGGTCGATCAACCCCAACATCTGCGATGATGGCGAACAAATCCTGGATATCGTCAATGTGATTGGGATGGCGCCGGGACTGACGCAGGTGCTGTTCTACGAGGGCGACAGCTCAACCGACGTGCTGAACCAGATGGCAACGGACAACATTGCGAAGGTGATCAGCAGCTCGTGGGGCGGCGGCGACTTCGGTACGGTTTCCGATCCGATCTTCAAGCAGTTGCAGGCGCAGGGCATTTCGTATCTGAATGCAACGGGCGATTCGGGTCAGTTCAACAGTTCCACGTATTTTCCGCCTTCGGTGGACGCGAACATTACGCAGGTGGGCGGAACGAACCTTGTTACGAGCGGGGCGGGCGGAGCGTGGGCTTCTGAAGTGGGATGGCCACAGAGTGGCGGCGGGTTCTTCTCTGGCACCGCCATTCCCACGTATCAACAGCTCGCGGGTGTGATCAACTCTTCGAACAAGGGATCGACGACGCTGCGGAACGCTCCTGATGTGGCTGCGGAAGCAAACTTCGATAACACTACGGTCATCAACGGCGTGTTCAAGTCCGGGTACGGCGGAACGAGCTTCGCGACACCGCGCTGGGCGGGTTTGATTGCACTGGCTAACCAGCAGTCGATTGCCAATGGACAGGGCACGATGGGTTTCCTGAACCCGACGATCTACAACATTGGCCTCGGTGCGAATTTTGCGGCCAACTTCCACGACATTACGAGCGGCAATAACCGCCCCACGGCCGGATCGGGGACCGGCTTCAATGCGGTTGCGGGGTACGATCTGGTGACTGGCTGGGGTAGCCCGATTGGAACGGCATTGATTGCGACGCTAACGGGTTCGGTGGCTACGCCTGATTATTCCTTGACGGCTTCGCCCAGCAGCGTGAGTGTGGCGCAGGGTGCGAGCGGAAGCAGCACCATTACTGTCACCGGTGTTGGAGGATTTGCGGGGTCGGTTGCGCTGTCGGCGAGTGGCTTGCCCTCGGGCGTGAGCGCATCGTTCAGTCCGGCAAGCACGACCAGTACCAGCACGCTTACGCTGACGGCTTCGAGCACGGCCACCGTGGGTGCGGCGACTGTAACGATTACCGGGACTTCCGGTACGTTGACGCATACGACGACGGTGACGCTGACCGTTACGGCGGTGAACAACGCGCCCACCTTATCCTCCGTCACACCGAATAGCGGTCTGCAGGGCGCAGCGGTGAATGTGACCCTCGCGGGAACAAACTTTATCCCCGGAGCGACCGTGGCAGTCTCCGGCAGTGGCGTTACGGTGAGCAATGTGGCCGTTGTTAGTGGCACTCAGATCACCGCCACGCTGACGATTGCCGCGGGCGCCACAGCCGGCGCGCGCAACGTATCGGTTACTACAACCGCGGGGACCAGCGGTGTGGCGGCGTTCACGGTGAATGCGGCTGGCGGTCTACCCACCCTGACGTCTATCGCCCCTTCCAGTGGAGCGCTTGGCACGTCGGTTGATGTGACGCTCACGGGGACCAATTTCACTTCGGCATCGCGGGTCGGGCTACAGGGTGGCGGGCTTAAGCAGACCAACATTGTTGTCGTGAGTCCGACGCAAATCACTGCCACCTTCACCATCGCGACCAGCGCGGGCATCGGACCGCACAATACGACGGTTGTGACCAGCGCAGGAACCAGCAACATAGTGTCGTGT
>CAZZYB010000309.1:0-5458 GCA_964658125.1 uncultured Acetobacteraceae bacterium
CGCCCTGGTTCTCTAACGGTGGACTTCCCCTACGCGGCAATGCCGGTGAAGCCGGATAGTGCGTTTCCGGATCGAACGGTTATCAAGCGGCCATTGTTGCGGGTAACGCTTCGCTACAACGACCGCACATTTTCTACGTGGGCGATTGTCGATTCCGGGGCGGACTTCTGTCTCTTTCCGGCATCGGTTGCAGGCCAGCTTGGCGTGGCGATTCCAAATCCGAGAGCCACTCCCTTCTCCGGGACGGCGGATGCTCCGCAGATTGCCTACTTCGAAACCGTGCAGGCTACGATCGGCAATGGTGAGCCAGATGGAACCCCGCTCACCTTCGACCTATACGCTGGCTTCTGCGAGACGCTGGAGCATGTGGGCCTGGGTTTGCTCGGTCAGGAAAGCTTCTTCTCCCGCTTCATCGTTTCCTTCGACCACAGCCAAAACCTGATCAGGATCGAAGAAGGGGATGGGGCGGTAAGTTCATGACAACTGCGGTCCTGAATGGAAGGGCTGCCGTTAGAATGGTCGGCATGCGAAAGCTGTTTCGGTCGAAGTTGTTGTGGGTCGCTGTTGTGTCGGTGGCAGCGGGTGTTCTCTGTTCTGCGATGGGTGCGGCGACGCCTGAGGAAGATGCGGTGCTGGCGCCGATTCATGCGATGTTTGATGGGATGGCGAAGCGTGATGCGGTGGCGATCAAGGCGTCCGCGATGAGTGGCGCGACGATGGTGCTGATGCGCGATGGCAAGCCGACGCAGATGACCATTGAGGCGTTTGCGGAGCGGGTTGGCAAGCCGGGGAAGACGCAGATTGAGGAGCGGATTCATGATCCGCTGGTGCGGATTGATCATGACCTGGCGGTGGTTTGGGCTCCGTTCAAGTTTCTGGCTGATGGTAAGGTCGACCACTGCGGGACTGACCTGTTCAACATGGTGCGGGTGGACGGAAAGTGGCTGATCGCCAGCGTGGCGGATATGGGGACGAAGAATTGCGCGACAAAGTAGGTCGTTGGCTGCTATTGCGTGGTGGAGCCGCTGAGTAGTTTCGCAACCGAGGGCGGCATGGGCTTGTCGGCGTTGTGTAGGAGAAGGGCGATTTGCCAGATCTTCTGGTCGTCGAGGTCGTTCTTGAAGGATGGCATGCCGGTGAGGCGGATGCCGTTGGCGATGACCCAGTAGGTTTCGCCGGGCTCGTCGTCGCTGACGCCGACTACGGCGCTGTTGCCGTGCTTCTTCCATAGCTGCGGAGGGGCGGGATACATGCTTTTGGCGTAGATTGATTCGTTGCCCGGAGTACCGTGGCATACGGCGCACTCTTCGACGTAGGTCTTCGCTCCGGAGATGAAGACGGCTTCACTGGCTTCAATGGGGGCGGTTTTGAGTTCGCGGTCCATGCGGGCGTGGAGCGGGATTGAGACGATCTGGCGCTCCATGGGAAATGGATTGTCGGCGACCGCGACGGGAGGGTGGCCGTACTTGAGGTACGTGGCCACGCCGAAAACTAGCAGCACGATTGCCAGGATGGCAATGAGAAGATCTTCGCCCACACGTTTCGCCCTGACTGCCATCGCTTCGTCACCTTTGTAGGGAGTTGGGGCCCATTGATAGGATGCACGAGGTGATAGACAGTGGCGATGAAGATTCGGTCATAGTGCTTGCTCGCAAAACAAAGGAGCCGCACATGGCGGCTCCCTATAGACGCTTGCTGGAGGTTAGTCGATTGAAATTTTGCGGAGGAGTTTGAAGTCGGAGAGCATCTTGCCGGTGCCGAGGACTACGCTGGCGAGGGGGTCGTCGGCGATGGAGACGGGGAGGCCGGTTTCTTCGCGGATGCGCTTGTCGAGGTTCTTGATGAGGGCGCCGCCGCCGGTGAGTACGATGCCGCGGTCGGAGATGTCGGCCGAGAGCTCGGGTGGGGTGCGCTCGAGTGCGACGCGGATGGCGTTCATGATGGTGGCGATGCACTCGCCGAGGGCTTCGCGGATTTCGGAGTCTTCGATGGTGATGGTTTTGGGGACGCCTTCGATGAGGTTGCGGCCCTTGATTTCCATGGTCATCGGGCGCTCGAGGGGGTAGGCGGAGCCGAGTTCGATCTTGATCTGCTCTGCTGTGCGCTCGCCGATGAGGAGGTTGTACTTGCGCTTGAGGTAGGTCATGACGGCTTCGTCCATCTGGTTGCCGGCCATGCGAACGGAGCGCGAGTAGACGATGCCTGCGAGGGAGATGACGGCGATGTCGGTGGTGCCGCCGCCGATGTCGACGACCATGTTGCCGCCGGGTTCGGTGATGGGGAGACCGGCGCCGATGGCGGCGACCATGGCCTGTTCGACGAGGTGAACTTCAGAGGCTTTGGCGCGGTAGGCGGAGTCCATGACGGCGCGCTTTTCTACCTGCGTGATCTCGCTGGGGACTCCGATGACGATGCGCGGATGGACCATGCGCTTGCGGTTGTGGGCCTTCTGGATGAAGTAGTTCAACATCTTTTCGGTCTGCTTGAAGTCGGCGATAACGCCATCCTTCATGGGCTTGATCGCGATGATGTTTCCGGGGGTGCGGCCGAGCATTTCCTTGGCTTCCTTGCCGACAGCTTCGACTTCGCCGGTGACGCGATTGACGGCGATGATGGAAGGTTCGTTGACGATGATGCCTTTGCCGTGCGCGAAGACGAGAGTGTTGGCCGTACCGAGATCGATGGCGAGGTCGCTGGAGAAAAGCGAGAAAATCGACCGCATGTTGCTGAAGCGCGGCGAACGCATCTGGAAGTTATTGGATGACATTTATCGGGTTCGTTCCTGCATTCAATTCGTGGATTTGTGGGCAGAATGCCTGCAGTTCCATTGTACGGCTTTCCAGGGCATGGGGCGGCGTACACTGGGATTGCGGAGGTTACCATGTCGCCTACCATCGAGAGACTGCGCGAACAGATTCTTGCCCTGCCTTCAGATCAGCGCCAAAGCCTTATAGCGTCAGTGCAGGAGAACGCCGAGACGGCATCTTTTGAGCTTCACCCGGCGTGGAAAGCCGAACTTCGCTTCCGGTCTGAGGAGTATCGCGCCGGGCGAGTAGAGGTGACTTCGCTGGAAGAGTACGAAAGGGAGCTTGATCGAGCGGTTGAGGCGGAGTGAAACTGGTTGTCACTGCTGCCGCAAAATTGGATGAGCGAGAAGCTTCGGCGTGGTATGCCACTCGCGAAGCTGGCCTTCCGAAACGCTTTCGTTCGGAGTTGAAAACACTCCTTC
This sequence comes from uncultured Acetobacteraceae bacterium, assembly GCA_964658125.1. GTDB lineage: Bacteria > Acidobacteriota > Terriglobia > Terriglobales > Acidobacteriaceae > Granulicella. Next base: position 3,230 of record CAZZYB010000309.1, read on the forward strand.
GCCGTGTGGGCGCCTCACCGCGCCAGTTCCCAATCGTTATGGACGATCACCGACAGGCCTTGCTGGACGTCTTCCCCTATGCCGTTATTTTCGAAATCATCGATAACGTGGTTGTTGTTCAGGCCATCGCACATTTGAGCCGGTTCCCGGGATATTGGGCGGATCGATAACGTATGTGCATCTGATGTACTCTAACCAGTCCGGCCTTACCTGGGAGTGAGGCGTTCAAGGAGACAATACCGCAATGATTATCGGCGTACCCAAGGAAGTCAAAGACCACGAGAGCCGTGTAGGGATAACTCCTGCGGGCGTCAGGGCGCTTGTCGAAGCCGGGCATAAGGTGCTGGTCGAGACCCATGCTGGTGCCCTTTCCAGCTTCCCGGACGCCGATTATCAGCACGTCGGGGCGGAGATTGTTGGCGATGCAGGTAATGTCTGGGGTCATGCGGACATGGTGGTCAAGGTTAAGGAGCCGGTCGAGAAGGAGTACGTTTACTTCCGGGAAGGCTTGGTGCTGTTTACGTATTTGCACCTTGCGCCGATCCGCGGCTTGACTGACGCGTTGCTGTCGAAGAAGGTTACTGGAATTGCTTACGAGACGGTGAAGGATGCGGCGGGGACGTTGCCGCTGCTGACACCGATGTCCGAGGTGGCGGGGCGGCTCTCGGTGCAGATTGGCGCGGCTTACCTTGAGAAGGAGCACGGCGGCCGTGGTGTGCTGCTGGGGGGTGTACCGGGGGTACCGCCGGGGAATGTGTGCGTGATTGGCGGCGGGATTGTGGGGACGAACGCGGCCAAGATCGCGGTGGGCATGGGGGCGAAGGTTACGCTGCTTGACTTGAATCTTAATCGGCTGCGCGAGCTGGACGATATCTTCAATGGCAAGCTGTTTACGCTGGCTTCGAATGCCTACAACGTGGAGCGGGCTACGGCGGAAGCGGACCTGGTTATTGGCGGGGTGCTGATTCCGGGCGCGGCTGCTCCGAAGATCGTGACGGCAGGTATGGTGTCGCGGATGAAGCGCGGCGCGGTGATTGTCGACGTGGCAATCGACCAGGGCGGATGCATCGAGACGGCGCGGCCGACTACGCACTCTGACCCCAGTTACCTGGTGGATGGGGTCGTGCATTACTGCGTCACGAACATGCCCGCTGCTGTGCCGAATACGAGTACGCTGGCGCTGACTAACGCGACCTTCCGCTACGTTGTGCGTTTGGCGAACATGGGCGCGAGCGCGGCGCTGAAGGCCGATCCGGGGTTTGCCGAGGGACTCAACACGTTCGACGGGCATCTTACCTATAAGGCAGTCGCTGAAGCTCAGGAGCGGGAGTTTACTTCTAGCGCGGACATCCTCTAGCCCGCGGTCTGAGGTCCTCATGCGTCGTATCGTTTCCGCCATGCTGCTGGTGTTAGCGCTTCCTAACGCGCGTCCGCAGGTGCCTGCCCGTGATGCGGGCCAGATGGATTCGCGGCACACGACGTTTAATATTTCCGAGCTGAACGGAATTCCGGTTGCAGGCCGCACCAACGCGCTGTTCGGGTTGGACTATGAGGCGCTGGTCAATGTGAGTGTCGACCACAGGGTTTACACGCTGCATCGGCTGATCGTCGACCGCACGCGCCACCTTTACTACGGGTACGATCTGACTGCGTTGCCGGCTGAAGAGCCATCGCGCGTGAGGCTGCATTTTGCTGCGCTTTCCGACCTCCAAAGCTTCAAGGGTGTGCCTTTCGAAGCGCTCTCGCCGGGAGTGGTTCGCGCACCGCTGGCCGATCGCGTTGTCGATCTGGGCGTCCCGGTAATCCTTGCGATTATCACCGGCCATGAGGGCGGTACGGTGCTTGCGGATGAGCTGCGCTTCGGCAGCTAGGGTTTCAGCGCTGGTTGTGGGCGTAAGCATATAGACTTTTTGCATGGGAACCGCCGCAGCACGACGCCGGGCATTCGTGATCACGCTTAGCGTGTCGCTGCTGGTGCTGGGGCTGGCGCTGGCGACGCTGAACGCGTTCAACCTGAATTTTCTGAACCCCGCTTCGCCTACGCAGACGCTGGTCTTCATTGCGCTTTCTACGGTTGCATTTCTGTTGTTTGTCGGTGTGCTGGTGCTGCTGGTACGCAACGTTTTGAAGCTGTATGCGGATCAACGTTCGCGCGTGCTCGGGACTCGACTGCGGACGCGGATGTTGTGGGGAGCGGTGCTGGTTTCGCTGGTGCCGCTGACGTTCATG
>CAZZYB010000310.1:0-5429 GCA_964658125.1 uncultured Acetobacteraceae bacterium
GAGGAAGCAACAGAGAGGCGACGCGATAAGGCGCGGGAGAAGGGTCAGGTTGCGCGGTCGCGTGAGTTGCCGGGAGTGTTTGCGCTGGCTGCGGTATGTGGGGTGACGATGATGATGGCGCCGACGGCCGTGACGCATTGGGGGAGTTTGTATCGCGAGGTTTTGAATGTCGCGGCTACGGAGAATTTGGATATCAATAGCCCGGTGCTGTTCTGGAGTTCGGTGGAGGTCATGCGGTGGGTGGTGCCGATTTTGCTCGCGGGGTTTGCTATTTCGGTGTTCGCGGGATTCATGCAAGGCGGTGTCAATTTTGCGCCTGAGGCACTGGCTCTGAAGTTCGAGCGGTTCAACCCGGTGAGCAAGTTGGGGCAGATATTTTCTCCGGTGGGGTTGAGCAATCTGTTGAAGTCGCTGCTGCCGTTTGGGGTGATCTTGTGGCTGGCGGTGAGTACGTTGCAGAGCCATTGGGAAATTATGGTTCATGCATCGACGCTTGGGCTGCGGGTGTTTACGAGCTTTGTTGGGTCGATGGTGTTTGAGCTGGGGTGGAAGTCGGGGCTGGTGTTGCTGACGTGGTCGGCGGTGGACTACGTGCTGGTGTGGAAGAAGATGAACAGCGATCTGAAGATGACGAAGGAGGAAGTTCGTCAGGAGTTCAAGGAGACCGAAGGCAATCCGGTCATCAAGCAGCGAGTGCGGCAGGTACAGCGCGCGATGCGGCGGAGCCAGTCGCTGAAGGCCGCGGCGACGGCGACGGTGATTGTGACGAACCCGACGCATTATGCGATTGCGCTGCGCTATGAGCCGGAGATGGCGGCTCCGCTGGTGGTGGCCAAGGGGCTCGACCTGATCGCGGAGAAGATTAGGAAGATTGCGCGTGAGAACGGGATCATGCTGATCGAGAACAAGCCCCTGGCGCAGGCGCTCTACAAGAGCGTGGAGGTGGGGGATTCGATTCCTTCGAAGCTTTATCAAGCGGTCGCGGAGATATTGGTGATCGTCTTTCGGGCGCAGGCTGAGGTGCGGCAGCGAGATGCTGAGAGGCGTTCGCGGAATGCTTCGGGACAACGGACGGACACGCCTGGGGGTAAGCCATGATGCCGAGGTTGATGGTGGTGCTGCGGAAGTCGGGCGAGTGGATTGCGCCGATTGCGGCGGTGTCGATGGTGTTTGTGATGCTGGTGCCGCTGCCGAGTTTTCTGCTGGACCTGCTGCTAACGGTGAGCATCACGGCGTCGATGCTGGTGTTGCTGACGGCGATACAGATATTGCGGCCGGTGCAGTTTTCGGTGTTTCCCAGCTTGCTGTTGTTGTTGACGCTGCTGCGGCTGTCGCTCGATCTGGCGAGTACGCGGCGGATTCTGCTGCATGGCAATGAGGGCACGTCGGCTGCCGGAAAGGTGATTGAAGCGTTTGGGCAGTTTGTTGTGGGTGGAAATTACATTGTGGGGTTTGTGTTGTTCCTGGCGTTGATTGCGATTCAGTTTTTGGTGATCAGCCACGGCGCGGTTCGCACGGCGGAGGTGACGGCGCGATTCACTCTGGATGCGATGCCGGGTAAGCAGATGGCGATCGATGCGGATTTGAATGCAGGCATGATCAACGAGCAGCAGGCCAAGGCTCGGCGGGAACGGGTGGCTCGGGAGGCGGAGTTCTGCGGAGCGATGGACGGGGCGGCGCGGTTCAGTCAGCGGGATTCGCTGGCGACGATCTTGATCATGGCGATCAACATTATCGCGGGCTTTTTGATCGGGGTGTTTCAGCAGGGCGTGCCGTTTGCGGAGGCGCTGAAGACGTACACGATTCTTACGGTGGGCGATGGGCTGGTGACGATTCTACCGTCGCTGCTGGTGTCGGTTGCGGGCGGGATCGTGGTGACGCGGGCGGCTTCGAAGGAGTCGCTGGGTGTGAATGTTGGCAAGCAGTTGTTCACCAGTCCGCGGCTGCTTTGGATTGCGGGTGGAGCGCTGACGGCGTTGGGATTGATTCCTGGATTGCCGAAGTTTTCGTTCTTCTTTTTGGCTGCTGTGTTGATGTTTGCGGCCTGGAAAATGAAGCCGCAGGTGGTGAAGGATGAGATTGACGAAGTGGATCTGCTGTCGAAGGGGCCCGCGGTGGGTGGGTTGCTGCCGGCGCCGTCCGATCCGATGGAGGCGGTGCTGAAGCTGGATGAATTGATGCTGGAAGTCGGCGTGGGGCTGGTGCCGCTGGTGGATGCTCAACAGGGGGGGCAGTTGCTGGCACGTGTGAAGTCGATGCGGAAAAACCTGGCAGAGCGGTTGGGATTTCTTGTGCCTTCGATTCACATTACGGACAACCTTGCGTTGCGGGAACGGGAGTACGTGATCTATCTGCGGGGGAGTGAGATTGCGCGGTGGGAGCTGCGGCGCGGATGTTTGCTGGCGATCAGTTCGAACGCGGATGCGGCGGAGATTCCGGGGCAGGATACGCGGGAGCCGGCGTTTGATGTGGCGGCGAAGTGGATTACGCCGGAGACGCAGGGGCAGGCGATTGCGGGGGGATATGCGGTGGTGGATCCGACGTCGATTCTGGCGGCGCATCTGGTGGAGGTGATCAAGCAGAACGCGCATGAGTTGTTGTCGCGGCAGGAGACGCGGCGGCTGATCGATCGGCTTAATGATTCTCATCCGAAGCTGGCGGAGGAGCTGATACCGAAGTTCCTGAGCCTGGGCGAGGTGCAGAAGTGCTTCAACAACTGCTGCGGGAACAGGTTTCGATTAGAGATCTTGGAACGATCCTCGAAACGCTCGTGGACACGGCCGCTGTTAACAAAAATCCAATCGCGCTGGTCGAAGCTTGCCGCCATTCGCTGGGCCGCGCGCTGGTTCGGCCCCTGTTGAATGAGCAAGGTGAGCTGAAAGTGATGACCCTGGATATGACGATCGAGGAGGAATGTCTGCGTGGGTCGAATTTGCCGCCGAATCAGATGACTTCCACACCGCAGCAGATCGCTTTGGCACGCAGAGTGCTAGATGGACTACGTCACACATTTGGTCAGGATATGAGTGCATCGCCTCCGGTTCTACTTTGCTCTTCTCCGGGCCGCTATTATCTGCGGCGTTTGCTTGAACCGTTTATTCCCAGGATCGTGGTGATCTCTCCGGGAGAGATTCCGCCGCTGACGCAGGTGCAATCGGTAGGCGTGCTCCGGTGAGTTGTTGAGTCGCAAGAGCTTTATAGAAGGCCGGGCCGTGGCACGAGTTATGCAGAAGGAAGTGACGAAATGACAGCAGCCCAGTTGGCGTATTGCAATAATCCGACCGACATTGAAGAGCGCAATGCGCTGGTGATGGCGGAGCTGCCCAAGGTTTACTACATTGCGGCGCGGATTCGCGAACGGCTGCCGCAGCAGGTGGAGATGGAGGACCTGGTGCATGCGGGAGTGCTGGGTCTGATCGACGCGTGCCGCAACTTCGACAGGTCTAAGGAAGCGGGCTTCAGTACGTTTGCGAAGTTCCGGGTGCGCGGTGCGATTCTGGATAGTCTGCGGAAGCTGGACTGGGGATCGCGGACGGTGCGGAAGAAGGGGCGGGCGATTGCGGCGTCGATTACGACACTCGCTTCTACTCTGGGACGGCATCCTTTGCAGGAAGAGATTGCGGCGCATTTGAAGATGGAGCTTGGAGAGTTGCAGGCGACGTTGACGGAGTTGGACGGGCTGTATCTTGTGGGGCAGCAGTCGGAGTCCACGCAGGATTCGTCTGCGAATCATGACCTGATTGAGAACGCCGCCAGCCGGGGTGGGGACAATCCTTTCGAGATTTATATGGAAGGCGAGAGGCGCGAACTTCTGAAGAAAGCGGTGATGCAGCTCTCCGAGCGCGAGCAGTTGATCCTTTCGCTGTACTACCACGAAGAGCTGACGATGCGGGAGATTTCCGAGGTGGTGGGTGTGGCGGTTTCGCGGATATCGCAACTTCATGCGGCGGCGATTCTGAAACTGCGAGCTTCGCTTGGGCATCTTGGCGACGCGCGGCCTGCGGTTGTACACGCGCCGGTGGCCGTTTACACGAACGGACACGCGCAACCCCGGATGCGGGCATGAGCGGGGACGTGGCTGAGGTCGAGGGGGTTGGCGAGGGTGTTGTGCCGGTTCAGAAGCGGCACACGATTCATCCCTGCAATTTTCGTTATGCGGGGCGGCTATCGAATGAGAATGCGCGGACGTTGACTGCTTTGCACGAACGGCTGGCCGTGAATGTGGCGAGCGCGTTGGAGGTGTATTTGGGAGCATCGTTGCGGATGAAGCTGTTGACGTTGGAGCAGCTTGCGATGCAGGAGTATATAGGCACACTTGTTCCAAGCTGCTACCTGTTGCCTTGTCCGCTGAATGTGATGGACAGCAATTTTTTGATGGAGATTGATATTCCGTTGATCTTTCCAATCATCGACCTTCTCCTGGGCGGGATCGGAACGATCTCTGAAGAGTTGCGCGAGCTCACAGAGATTGATGAAGAGATTATGCAGAGCGTCAGCACGATGATCGTGCAGCAGATCGAGCGGTCGTGGCGGCCGTTGAATCTCTCGCTGACGCCGGGGCATTGCATCCGGCCGACTGCGGTGACGCAGGTGTTTCCGGCTAACGAAAAGCTGGTGCTGTTCACGTTCGAGATGGAGATTGCCGAGATCAGCGGGCAGGTCAAGATTCTGCTGCCGACTTCGTTTGTGGGTTTCTTGTTGCGGCATCTGAACGCGGCGCAATCGAAGAAGCGGTTGAATCTGCGGCATTTTCCGAACCCCACTCTGCGGGAGAGGATTCTGGATGGCGAGTTTCGGACGTCGCTGGATATGACGCTGATGCGGGTGAAGGTGAAGGACCTGATCGATCTGCGGCCGGGAGCAGTTCTGAGGATGAAGGCGCCGGTTAAGAATCCGGCACACCTGACGGTGGAGGACGTGAACATTTTTGAGGCGTCGCCGGCGCGAAACGGATTGTTGAAGGCAGCACAACTTCTGGGCCGGTCGCCTGAGCCGCTGGCGACAAAGGATTAGAGCATGAGTGAACGAGGCAGAAAGAAGATTCAGGCGGTGACTGAGGAGGAGGGGGCGGTCGGGCTGCTGGACGGCGCTGAGGCCAGGGCGGCGACGGCGGACGCGGCGCGGGACCCGGTGAACCTGGACATGGTGCTGGATGTTGAGTTGAATGTGACGCTGCGGTTTGGGCAGCGGCTGCTGACGCTGCGCGAGGTGCTGGACCTTACGAGCGGGTCGGTGGTGGAGCTCGACCGCCAGGTGGAGGAGCCGGTTGAATTGCTTCTCGAAGGCAGGGTGATTGCGCGAGGGGAAGCTGTTGTGATCGATGGCAATTACGGGTTGCGGGTTACGGATGTGCCGCAGCCTATTTCGCGGGAAACATTTTTGTAAGGAGGGTCAGATGCGGATCGAGACGTTGAAGGCGGAACAGAGTT
>CAZZYB010000311.1:0-5411 GCA_964658125.1 uncultured Acetobacteraceae bacterium
CCCCACCACGCCCACCCCCAAAGAGATCGCACTCTTTCTTTACCTCATGAGCCATTGGGGATCGCAGACCGGCTACCCAGCCCTCCGCGTCGAAGTCGCCGGCCCCGACACCGTCATGCGCGCGGACAACGACTACCTCGTTCTAGGCAACGCCACCGACCAGCCCGCCTTCGCTCCCCTCAGCGGCGCGCTCCCTGTCAGCTTCGACTCTCTCGGCGTCCGCGTCCGCGAACCCTCCGGCCTCCTCGATAACCTGCTCAGCACCTGGCGTCGCCTCCGCGGCAAAGCCTTCTCCGAACTCACACCCGCCGAAGCCGACACCCTTCCCGAAATATTGATCGAAGGCATCGAGTCACCCTTCTTCCCCGGCCGCTCCATCGTCGTCATGTCTCTGCGCGACGACGCCGCTGTAGAAAAGTTCGCCGACGTCTTCCTCGACCGCTCGCAATCCAGCGACATCTCCCAAACCGTCAGCATGCTCCGCAACGGCAAGTTCACTTCCTACGACATGGAAACCCCTGTCTACCACGTAGGCAACATCGCGCCCTACCCGCTCCTGCGCCTCTGGTTCGCGGAAAATTTCTGGCTCCTGCTGATCGTCGTCATGCTCCTCAGCCTGGCCCTCGCAAAATACGCGCGCGACTACCTCGCCCTGCTTACCGCCTCCCGCCTCAGCGTAGACGCCACTTAGCAAACTCATTCGGCGCTTCGGATGACCTTGCTCAGCGCCGCGTATCCCGAGTCCGCAAACGGACCCGCCCCAATCCACGAGATGTGCCCCTTTGAGCCCAGCAGAATCACGCTCGCTTGACCTTCATCGCTGACCTGCAACCTTTGTTTCCAAAGCCCCTCATCCCCATACAAAAGAACGGTCCGATCATGCAGCGGCGCAGGCATTCCACCCCGAATCCCTGAAATAGCTGCGCGGCGAAACAATCGCGGAACGGCTTCCAGGAACACCACGTTGTAGATCGCTACTTGCGGATACTCCTTGACCACGTGTTGCTCCCAGTTCTGCGCATCGCGTCCGCCCGAACGGCTGAACGCCAGCACCACCAGGGCCAGACCTTTACCAGCATCGGCGGGCAAATCCACCTGTCTGCCAGTAAGAGCCTGCCCGGCCAGCGCCGGAAACGCATCGTCCACCCTCAATGGCGATGACACAGATTCAGCGTTGCCCGCCGACATCACTGCCACCAGCATCAGCAAGACAGCCGCCACAGAACTCTTTCCCATTTTCATTTCAAATCTCCGCGGCGAACCGTCGTTCCTCAAGAGCCAACCAGCATGAGACATTTTCTGGAACCAATGGGATGTCTGGGCCCTGCGTCCGCGCCCAATAGTCCGCCAGGCTAACGCTTTCGGCCAATTCTGCCGATGAACCCCAGGAACACACAAACGCCCCGACGCATTCAAGCTTCGCGCCGTCACCTCACTTAGCGGAGCCTCACTTGCCCCTCTGCCTCGCCTTCTTCATCGCCCACTACAGGCGCAGTTCACACTACCTTCCGCTGGTTCTCGCGGTGCTGCGCCGCTTCCTCACCGTCATCCTTCTATCGACGGCCATCGCCGCCGCTCTCCACGCGCAATCCGCCACAGCCTCGCCACCACGGGTCCTCACGCAGGCCACTTCGCGAAGCACTAACTCCCCCCAATCCACAGGTCGGGCACGCACCCGCATGTATAATTTGAAGTCATGGAACAGGAGATCGTTCAGCCGTTTTATGACCCGGCACGATCCTACCTCGACAACTTTAACCATGGCCCTTTCGGCCTCTTCGCCGACCCCGTTCCTCTCCCGCCCGTCGGCGCTCCCCAGCACACTTTTCTAGGACACAAAATAAACGAGCCCTTCGGAATCCCCGCAGGGCCTTTGCTTAATGGCCGCTACGTCAAAGCCGCCCTCGACATGGGCTTCGACATTCCCGTCTACAAAACCGTCCGCACCCGCCAGTACTTGAGCCACCCCTGGCCCAACGTTCTCGCCGTAGAAGTTGAAGGCGATCTCACTCTCGACAAGACCCGCCTCGTAGCCACCGAAAACTACACCGAACCCCTCTCCATCACCAATTCCTTCGGCGTCCCCTCCTTCGACCCCGACTTCTGGCAGCCCGACCTCGCCGGCGCTGTAACTCACGCCCGCCCCGGCCAGTTAGTCGTCGCCAGCTATCAAGGCACAAAAGCCACCGACGGCAGCGTCCCCGGTTACATCGCCGACTTTATTCTCGGCGCCAGACTACTCAACGAGACCGGCGTCAAAGCCATCGAAGTCAACCTAAGCTGTCCCAACGAAGGCACATCCAACCTTCTCTGCTTCGACGTTCCGCGTGTAGAAAAAATAGTCGACGCCATAAAAAATCAAATCGGCAATCTCCCACTGATTATTAAATTGGCCTACTTTAGCGACGACGTAATTCTGGAGGCGCTGATGAAAGCCATCGGCAAATCCATCGCCGCAACCTCCTCCATCAACACCATCTCCGCCGAAATAGTTGACGCCAAAGGCAACCAGGCCCTCCCCGGAGAAGGCCGCCTGCGCAGCGGCGTCTGCGGCCACGCCATCAAGTGGGCCGGCCTCGAAATGACGCACAAACTAGCCGCACTCCGCGACAAACTCGGCCTCACCTTCTCCATCATCGGCGTGGGCGGCATGTCCACTCCCGACGACTACAGCGAGTACCGCAGCGCAGGCGCAGACGCCGTCATGTCCGCCACCGCCGCCATGTGGAACCCGTCACTCGCGAAACAAATCAAGGACCAACGCTCATGACCCGCGAAGTAGCTCAGGCGCTGATCGACATCAAGGGCGTAGGCTTCCGCCCCAACGACCCCATCACCTTCAAATCCGGCCTCAAATCGCCCGTTTATTGCGACAACCGCATGTTCCCCTTCTGGCCCGCACAATGGGCAACGGTCATCGCCGGCTTCCAGGAAACAATCGCCGCCGACAACATCTCCTTCGACGTCATCGGCGGAATCGAAGCTGCTGGAATCCCCCACAGCGCCGCCCTCGGTTTCGCCACCGCCATGCCCTCCATCTTCATCCGCAAGGAAGCCAAAGAACACGGCACAAAGAAGCGCGTCGAAGGCGGCAACGTCAACGGCAAACGCGTCCTCCTCGTAGAAGATCTAGTCACCACCGGCATGAGCAGCCTCTCCGGTGTCGAAGCCCTGCGCGCCGAGGGCGCCATCGTCGAAGACTGTCTCGCCATCATCAGCTACAACTTTCCCGACGCCGTCGAGCACTTCAAAAACGCCGGCGTCCGCCTGCACCCACTCACTACCTTCGAAGTCGTCCTCGACATCGCCACCACCCGCGCACTTATCGACGAAGAGGGCGCATCCAGCGTTCGCGACTGGCTCAACGACCCGCGCGGCTGGGCGAAAAGAAAAGGTTTCGACTAGATGAAAAATAACCCCATCTTGGAAAAACATAATCGCAGGGTAGAAGCTGCCAATTCTCTCCTCTGCGTAGGTCTGGACTCCGAATTCAACAAACTCCCCGCCAGTTTCCAGGCCGAGCAATTCCCCCAGTTCGCCTTCAACAAAAGCATCATCGATCAGACCGCCGAGTACGCCTCCTCCTTCAAACCCAACATGGCCTTCTACGAAGCCCGCGGCACCGAAGGCCTCGCCGAACTGAAGATGACCATCGACTACCTCCGCGACAACCACCCAGAGATCGTCACCATCTGCGACGCCAAGCGTGCCGACATCGGCAACACCAACCAGGGCTACGTCACCGCGGTCTTCGACTGGCTCGGCTTCGACGCCGTCACGCTCCATCCCTATCTCGGCAGGGAAGCGCTTGCTCCTTTCCTCGACCGCACCGACAAAGCTTCCATCATCCTTTGCCGCACCTCCAACCCCGGCGCAGGCGAGTTCCAGGATCTCGATTGCGGCGGCCGGCCACTCTGGCAAACGGTCGCGGAAAAAGTAAGTCGCGACTGGAACTCAAACGCCAATTGCCTCTTGGTAGTTGGCGCAACCTACCCCGCCGAAATGCGAAAAATTCGCGCCATAACTCCCACGATGACCTTCCTCGTTCCCGGCATAGGTGCACAGGGCGGAGACGTCGAAGCCGTGGTGAACGCAGGCCTCGACGGGAACGGCAGAGGCCTCATGATCAGCGCCTCGCGCTCCATCCTCTTCAGCGAAGATCCCGCCGCCGCAGCCCGCGATCTGCGCGACGAAATCAACGCTGCCCGAAAGGCCGTCCATGCTGCGCATTGAAGGACGCATCGTCAATCACGACGCCGAATTCAACGGCGCAATAGAAATAGACCCCACCACCGGCCTGATCGAACACGTCGGTCCCACAGAAGGCCGCAGCGACATCGACACCACCGGCTGCCTCATCTTCCCCGGCTTCGGTGACATCCACATCCACGCCCGCGAAGACTCCAGCGGCACCCAGAAATATAAGGAAGACTTCGCCTCCGCCTCCGCCGCCGCCATCAACGGCGGCGTAGTCCACGTAGCCGACATGCCCAACAACCCCGTAGCTCCCATCGACGACAGAACCTACGCCGCCAAGGAAGCTCTCACATCTTCATCCGCGGTTCACATCACGCTCTACGCCGGCATCGGCCCTAACACCTCACCGCTCAAGCGCCACGTCCCGTACAAAGCTTTTATGGGACCATCCGTAGGCGACCTATTTTTCACCTCGCAAGCCCAACTGGAAAGCGTCATCGCCAACTACCGCGGAAAAAACGTCAGCTTCCACTGCGAAGACCCCGAAATCCTCGAAGCCAACAAGCACGCACCGACCCACGAACAGAAGCGCCCAGCTTCCGCCGAAATCTCTGCGACCGAGTTCGCCCTCTACCTCATAGAAAAATACGAGTTAGTCGGAAAACTCTGCCACTACTCCACCCGCGGCGGCCTCGAGAAAATTCTCGCGGCGCGAGCTCGCGGCCTCCGTGTAACGCTCGAAGTAACTCCCCACCACCTATACTTCGACGACTCCATGCTCACGGAAGATAATCGCCTCAGCTTGCAAATGAACCCTCCACTCCGCAGCCCTGAAGACCGCCTCGCCCTCATTGCCGCTCTCAAGCAAGGGGACGTCGACTACATCGCCACGGACCACGCCCCTCACACTCTCGCCGAAAAAATCAAAGGCGCCAGCGGCGTCCCCCACCTCGATACCTACGGCGCGTTCGCTACTTGGCTCATGGCCAGCCACAACTTCTCCGCCCAGGACATAGCCCGCATCTGCGCCTTCAACCCCGGCAACTTCGTCCGCGAATTCCTTCCAACCAGCTTCGGCGAAGGCTACGGCCACATCGCCCCCGGCTACACCGGCTCACTCACCATCCTCAACCCCAACCACCCATACAAAGTCTCCCGCGACTCCGTCAAAACAAAGTGCGGCTGGTCACCCTTCGAAGGCCACACTTTTCCCG
>CAZZYB010000312.1:0-5406 GCA_964658125.1 uncultured Acetobacteraceae bacterium
AATAGGCGCCGGCAGACCGAAGTTCAGAATCTGTGTCACGATGTCGGAAGGAAGGAAGTAGAAGACCGCGCCGGGGAACTCGCGCGGCAACTGCTCGCGCAGCTTGCGCACGTACTCGGCCGTGGGCGCATGGCCTTCCTTGAGCGATACCTGCACGTCTGCATCGCCCGCTCCAAACAGACCGCTCGTCGCGTGCTGCGTGTTCAGCACCGAGTACGGCAGGCCGATGTTGTCGGTGATGTTGTCCATCTCGGCCGGGGGGACTGTGCGGCGGATCGACTGCTCGACGAGGTCGCAGAGGCGGGCCGTCTCTTCGATGCGCGTGCCGGTTTTGGCGCGGACATGCAGGATGAACGATCCATTGTCGGTCGCCGGGAAGAAGTTCTGGCCGAGGAACGGGATCAGCAGAAGCACCGCGAGGCAGCCAAGAAGAAAGATGGGGATAAACAGCTTGCGCGCTGCGACAAGCCGCTCCAGCAGCGACGCGTACAGGGTGCGGGTGCGCTCGAAGACGCGCTCGAACGCGCGCTGAAAGCGGGCCAGCACATTGCGCGAAGGCGCGGCGTGATGATCGTGCGCCTTCAGCAGGTACATCGCAAGCGTGGGCACAAGCGTCCTCGAAAGCACGTAGGACGCCAGCATGGCGAAGACCACGGCTTCCGCCAGCGGAACAAACAGGAACCGCGACACGCCGGAGAGGAAAAACATCGGAAGGAACACGATGCAGATGCAAAGGGTGGACACCAGCGCGGGCACAGAAATCTGCGCCGCACCTTCGAGGATGGCATCACGCAGCGTGTGGCCTTCTTCGAGGTAGCGCTCGATGTTTTCGATGGTGACCGTCGCATCGTCGACCAGGATGCCGACAGCCAGAGCCAGGCCGCCCAGCGTCATGATGTTGATCGTTTCGCCGATGAGGCCAAGCACAATAATCGACGCAAGGATCGACAGCGGAATAGATACCGCAATGATGATCGTCGATCGCCAGGAGCCGAGGAACAGCAGGATCATCAGCCCCGTGAGCGCCGCGGCGATCACAGCTTCGCGGATGACGCCGTTCACGGAGGCTCGCACGAAGACCGACTGGTCACCGATAGGCGTGAGCTTGAGGCGTGGGTCGTTGACGATGCTGATGACCTTCGGCAGGATGCTCTTGATGCCGCCCACGACGTTCAGCGTGGACGCGCTGCCGGACTTGAGCACGGTGATCAGCACGCTGCGCTTGCCGTCCTGGCGCACAATGTTGGTCTGCGGAATGCTGCCGTCAGTGACCGATGCGACATCGCGCATGTAGACCGTCGCGCCGTTCACTTCCTTGATAGGGATGTTGCTCAGGCCTTCAAGCGTAGTGGGTGCGCTGTTGAGGCGAACGTCGTACTCGAAGCCGCCGATCTTCGCTGTGCCGCCGGGTTCCACGACGTTCTGCTGATTGAGCGCGTTGATGACGTCGTTGGGCGAGAGGCCCTGCGCCTGCAGCCGCTTGGGATCGAGGTTGATCATCACGGAGCGCTGCTTGCCGCCGTATACGTTGGGCACAACGGCGCCGGGAATGGTAATCAACTGCGTGCGCACGAAGTTCAGGCCGTAGTCGTTCAACTGCTGCTCGGACAGGCCGTTGCCCGAGAGCCCCAGTTGCAGGATGGGCACGGTGGACGCCGAGAAATTGATGATCTGCGGGGGAAGAATACCGGGCGGGAGCATCCGCAGCTGGAACTCGGAGGCGGCGGAAACTTGCGCGTTGGCCGTGTCGAGCGACGCGCCCGGCTGCAGGTAAATCTTGACGATGACCTGGCCGTTGAGCGTGGTGGACTCCACGTGCTCCACGTTATCGACCAGCACCGTGATCGCTTTTTCGTACGGCGTGGTCAAGCGGCCTTCGAGCTCTTCAGGGCTCAGACCGGTGTACTGCCAGGCGACCGAGATGACCGGAATATTGATGTTCGGAAAGATGTCCGTCGCCGTGCGCGAGATGACGACCGGAGCGCCGATCACAATGAGGATCGCCAGCACGATAAACGTGAATGGGCGGTCCAGCGCTACACGAACGATCCACATACGAAAACCCCCGGAATTGGCCTGTATAACAGACATCAGAAACAGGACCGCAGTTTCACACTTCTTTCCGCTGCGAACTATCGGCAAACCGATAGCATGAAGGTATGGAGCTTCGTCATCTCCGCTACTTCCGAGCCGTCGCAGACTTCGGCAGCTTCACCGCCGCGAGCCGCAAGCTGCATGTTTCGCAGTCATCGATCAGCGAACAGATCCTCGACCTCGAGAACGAGATCGGCGGCCCGCTGCTGGACCGCAGCGGGCGCCAGGTACGCCTGACCCCGCAGGGACAGATCTTCCTGGAGGAAGCCCGCAAGACTTTGGACGCCGCTGAACGAGCCATCGACATCACCCGGCGGGCGCTGAACGGCGAAGTTGGGACGCTTGCGATCGGCTTCTTTTTGTGGGGCGCCGGCGGATTCTTTCCGCGCATCATTCGCGAGTACCGCCGCCGCCGGCCCGGGATTCGGCTGTCGCTCATCGAGATGCAGGCCGCCGATCAGATGCCCGCGCTCGAAGAGGGCCGCATCGACATCGGGTTGACGCGGCCGCTGGAGCCGCCGTTCGACCGCTCCCTCCGCTCCGAGCTCCTGTACCGCGATCCCATCGTCGTCGCCCTGCAGCGCGATCATCCGATGGCGGGCAAGGATGTTCCCATCACGGCGCTGGCCGGGGAGCCGCTGGTGATGTGCGATCGCCGCATGACGCCGCTCCTGTTCGATAGCGTTGTGGCCATGTGTACCGCGGCCGGCTTCTCGCCAAACATCGTGAACACATCGGCCACGTGGTCGGGCGTCCTGACGCTGGTAGAGGCCGGTGAAGGTGCAGCGCTGGTTCCGGCTGGCGTGCGCCACCTGCAAACACGCGACCTGAGCTTCTCAAAGCTGGTTCCGAACCAGCTCTCGCTGGGCCTCGCAGTGGCGTGGAACCCGCGCAACGAAGGCCCCGCCTTGCAGGACTTCCTGAATCTGCTGCGTGAGAACAAGGAGAAGATTCAGCGCAGCGGCGGATGAGTGGACCACCTTTGCCAATCGATACCGAAGTTCAGTTTGGAACATTCCGGGAAGACATACGGGGCCGGAATCCGCGCCACCTCAATGCACCAGGCAATCCTCCAGGCTCCCCGCAGCCCAATGCCCCGGCATCAACCCGAGACACTCCAGGAACTCAACCGTCATCTTAGCCGGCCCGGTGAACACATACCGGCAGTTCCGCAGCATCGTCCTCTCCAGGATCACCGCGCCGCCGCCATACTCGATGGTGCAATCGGTCAACGTGCAATCCACCAGCCGCTTGCCGTCGATTGAAAATGTTCCGCCATCCAGCGACAGGCCTCTAATTATTTCCACGAGTCACCTTCATCGCCGTCCCCGGTGACAGCGTCACATCAGGCCGCAGGGGATCTTTCGCCACCCACCACAGCACAGCCCCCACCACCTTCCACTTGGCTTGGTTGCTCACATCCACCGGCCGGTACTTGTGGTTCGCCGAAACCAGCACATCCGACGTAGGCAGCCGCTGAAGCCGCGCCACCTTGAACCCCTGCTCGCGATGAGAGAACACGGCAATCTTCCCATCCACATCGCCCCGGTCCGTCACCGCCGTATCCACCGCGATAATCGCCTCCGGTGGTATCAACGGCATCATCGAGTCTCCTGCAACCTTCATCCCGATCATGCTGTCCGGGTGCGGACACCAGCGCAGCGGCGCCATCAGCACATCCTCCACCTCCGCCTGCGCAAGGCTATTCCCCGATTTCGGAGGCACGCGGTCTCCATACGCCACCACATTCAGCAGCGGCAGCAGCACCGCATTCGACCTGTCAGCGATGACCTTCGTCGAAAGCTTCTTCGTTGTAACGATGTTGAAATCCTCTAAATTCACCTGCATTGATGTCACGCTGATGCGGAACTTCATGTCCGGCAGCTTCTCCGGATCGATCCCGGCACGCTCCCAGAAGTAAATCCCTTCAGGGGCCCCCGACATGTTCCCCATCGCCACGTACGACGCGCTCGTAGTTCATGGGTTCCTTTGATCCAGCGCGTCATGGTCGCCGGGGAGACCCCGACCCGTTCAGCCAGTTCCGATTGGGATAATCCAAACTTTTTCAGCAAACGTTGAATTTGCGTGGACCACTCCGGCTTGGAATCCTGTGCGACTTTCATAGATGCTCCGTGGCCCGTTTTCAGAGGTGCAATTGCATCAACAAAATCAACAACTTACATGCAACAGCGGGTATGCTAACAGCATCTTGGTGCAGATGACTGTGCACCAGCAAACAGAACGCCATGTTCAGCACAGAAAGAATGATGATGAGAACGCCACTCGATCGAAAGAATTCCGCCGGGGAAGGTATCTCAACCGCGTGGAATTTAGTCAGCCGCTTCCTTAGTGGCCGCTGTGCCGATGAGTGGCTGCACGAATGTAGTCCTTTATGTACGAAATGACCACAAAAAGCGGTCAGCAGGGTGTATCGGCTTGGCAACAAGCCTCCTGGAACTCACCTCGCTAAGCCTGCAGATCGGTTCTACAGCATCCGCTCCAGCGCTCCTGGCGTGATTTACATCAAACAGAAACATCTTCGAGACGAAAGAGGAAAGAACGTTGGGTCTGCCGCAAACTAACCTGCTGCTTGAATCGCTGCCGCAGGACCTGAAGTCCGCCATTCTGGCACATTGTCAAGCCGTTAGCCTTCCCGTAAACACCGTCTTATTCGAACCCGAAGAGCGCCCTCGTCATGTTCATTTTGTGACCTCCGGCATAGCCTCCGTCGTCACCGAATTCGCCGACGGCCGCGCAGTCGAGGTCGGTTTGGTGGGAAGAGAAGGCGTCGCCGAATGCCTTCATCTGCTCGGCCCGCAGTCAGGCATGACGCGTTGCTTCATGCAGATCGGCGGAGCGGGCTTGAAAATGGACTTCAAACTTTTCGAGGAAGAGTTCATGACCCGGCGTAATGTATCGGCGCTGGTCCTGCGCTACGTGCAATACAGCGCCCTGCTTCTTAGCCAGCTCGCCGCCTGCAATCGGCTCCACGAAATACACCGCAGACTCGCGCGCTGGCTGCTCATGGCGCAGGACAAGGTAGACGAACCCACCGTCCACCTTACCCAGGAATTCCTCGCGCAGATGCTCGGCTGCCGACGCACAACGGTCACGGAAGTCGCCGGAAACCTGCAGAAAGCGGGCCTCCTCGCCTACAGCCGCGGCCGCGTCCAGATCCTGGATCGCGAACGCCTCGTGAACGCCGCCTGCGAATGTTACCCCGTAGCCCAGCGGCTCTTCGAAAGCCTCTACAAGGACCAACATTGAACGCTCCAACAGGAGGCTTAGGAGGAGTGCAGCCGAGGAATATGG
>CAZZYB010000313.1:0-5386 GCA_964658125.1 uncultured Acetobacteraceae bacterium
CGCGTCTCCGTCATGACGGCTATGAGCATGGTCAGTCCATGCCCGTTCCACAAACTGAGTCCTTTTCATTTCAGGTCATGTTACGGCCACTCCTGTCATGGGATTTGTGCCGCCCAAATGGGCACACTGCCCTGCCGTCAGCGAAAGCTGGAGACGTGTTCCTTTTCGATCTGACGCACAATCCGATGATTGATCTTCATACGCCATTCGACATGATGCGCTTCAACATCAGCCAATCGTCAATCGACGACCTGGCTCTTGACCGTGGACTAAAGCGCGTCAGAGGCCTACTCGGGGCTGAAAATGGCCTTCATGATCCGGTGATGCACGGTTTGGCGATCTCGCTGGCCGGCACGATGGAAAGTCCAAGCGAGGGCGATGCGCTATTTACAGAGTTCGTAGCGCTTGCCTTCCATGCACATGTAATTCATGCCTATGGCGGCGCACCCAACGTAACGCCGGCCGGAGGTTTGGCGCCTTGGCAACTCAGGCGGGCATGCGAACTGATGGATGCCGAAATGACCGGTAATCCAACTATCCGAATGCTGGCGGCAGAATGCCACTTGTCGAGCAGCCATTTCTCCCGCGCATTCCGGGAAACGACTGGCTTGGCTCCGCACCAATGGCTGACCAAAAAGCGCGTAGAGCGGGCGCGCGAGATGCTGCTTGAGACTGACAGCGACCTAGTGGAAATTGCCCTGGCCTGCGGTTTTGTCGATCAAAGCCATTTCGCTCGGGTCTTCACAAGAACTGAGCACGACAGTCCAGGGCGTTGGCGTCGCCTAAGGCTTCACTAGGCGGTTGTAGCTTCTGATCTGACGCACCGGATCCTGTCATCCGCCGAGCACGAGTTTCTTTGGCCTAAAGTAATCGCCACCGGCCTCAATACAACGCGACATCAGAGTCAGCTACAATAATGTAAACAAATCCTTCTGGTCCAAGGATTCGAAGCGTACAGAGCTCTTGGATCTGTTCTGAGACCTCTATCTTGAAGCCCGCGAGTTGCACCGAAGCGGCGAGCCTATGAATTGCCCGTCTGTCCGCGACGCGCCACGCAACATGCTCCTGAGGGCTGGAATTGGCCAGCTTTCCGGTTTTCCGCGTGCTGAGCAGATCAAGTGCGTCGAAGTGCTCGTAGGTCTTGTGACCAAAGCGGCTTAGGGGTCCTTCTCGCCCTACTAACGTGAAACCCAGCACGTCGGTCAGAAACTTTGCCGATGACAGCTGGGTCGTAACCTGTAGTTCAACGGAGCGGAACCCGAGGATCGGCGAATCCAAAGCGACGGACGCGCCGCGCGGAATCCTCATGGGTATCGACTTGTTCTCGACCAGGGACAAGCTCAGGCCATCCGGATCGGCGAAACATATGTATTCCTCCTTAAAGACCGATGCCCGACCAATGACTCTGATTCCAGATTCATGAAGATGATAGAGCCATCTAGCACCAGACTTTGAAGGTATCGACAGGGAAACAGCATTTATCTCGCCGCGTGCCCTCGGGCCGGGTGTCGCATCGCCACGCAAGATTAGCAGCGTTGGTTTTGCGCCTGCTATGTGTTCGCGCGGGCGTAACCACAGTTCTGAAGATTGCGGCGAAACAATGGTATTCTCTGACTGCCGAAGACCGAGCACTCGCTCGTAGAAGTCTGACGACACTCGCCTGTTGTGACTCAAAATCGCCACATGGTGGATACCGAGAATGTCTTCCACCTAGCTACGAACCTGAACCGAAGACGCGTATCCCATCGCTTTGATATCGGCTCACTCGACAAGCATATCTTGGATAATCGTATTTCTGTCGCCACCGGATCGTCCCCGGCCCAAACCCAGGGCATCGCCGTTTGGGGCGATCTCACGTGCCGGTTTGAAAGTCCTCAACTTGGTCCGATTGTCCAATCCTGGGACATCTAGGCTTCTATCATCACCTCCTAGGTCGGAACTTTACCTGCGGCTGAGTTAGGTGGGTAGTTAAAGCCAGGTCAGTTTTTCTTGAGGCCGTCTCGGCTCGGCTGCCGTTAGATCATGTTGGAAGGAATTCAGGCTTGTCACGTGGAGCAAAAAGCAAGATCACACGGGTAGGCGTCATCGGAGCGGGGAACTGGGCTTTGCACGGCCACCTTCGTGTGCTGTCGCTGCTGCCGCAATTTGATGTTGTTGCGATCCAGTCAAGAAGACGTGCGGCCGCCGAGACAGCGGCGCTTCGCTTTGGGATTTCGAGAGTAGCCGACACAGCCGACCAGATCCTGGCGATGGCCGATGTCGATCTGGTCGCGGTCCTTACGACCGCGCCCCAACATCAGGACGACGTCCTGGCAGTTATCGCGGCCGGCAAGAACGTCTACTGCGAATGGCCACTAACGGTCAGTTCAGCCGTAGCTGAGGAGCTCTGCGGCGCCGCGCATTCAGCCGGGATCCGGCACACGGTCGGGCTACAGAGGAGATTGGCACCGCATAACCGCTATCTCCGCGATATCCTGGCGGACGGGTACGTCGGGAAAATGCGATCTGTCAGGCTGCACGTCAGCATGAACTATTTTCAAGCCAAACGACCGCTTGCGCTCCGATGGACAGTGGCTCCTGAGAATTTCTCGAGTGTCATTGCAATTTACGCGGGCCACTTCCTGGATATGCTTTTCTACGCCGTTGGCCGACTCGCCAGTGTATCCGCCCTCACGATTAACCAGTTCGGTCAGATTGAGATTGCTGAAACGCGTGAGATGCTTTCGACGACGAACCCAGACGAGTTGGTCGTGGCCGGAACACTCGTGAACGGAGCAGCTCTCTCGATTCACATCGAGGGCGGAAAGCGCAACGGGTCCGGTGTACAGCTCGACATCACGGGCGATGAAGGCGATATACGCGTCACGAACAGGTCGGCCTTCGGCGACGTGGGTGATGACTATCTGATTGAGGGTGCTCATGGGGATAACGTTCCTCTCGAGTTGCTTCCGATTCCTAGCTCCTACAATTGGCTTCCAGAGTCTGACCTTCCGTCGGCGGTGCTTGAGCTTGGTAACCTCTATACTGCCCTTGCACGAGATATCGCGGAGCAAACGCTCGTAAGTCCGAACTTCGACGATGCATTATGGATGCACCGATTGCTGGAAACGTTTGAGCAGTCGTCGGTCAGTGGCAAACGAGTGAATATACCACCACGCTTGGACCTCGAGCGGGCACCGCTAATCCACGCCGGCCACGCTGTCTACAGTTGAACGTGACCAAGATAGAACGACGATCTTAGGAGTCCCTATTTATGCAACTCACTCACACCGATAACAAAGCTTTCGTTCTCGAGGCCTTCGATGCCCTGTTCAACCGTCGTGACATGGATGCTGCCGAGAGGTATTGGTCTCCAGAGTACGTGCAGCACAGCGCTCATATTCCTCAAGGGCGGGCGGGCCTGTTTGACTTAATACGCAGCGCCCCGGCCGCATTGAAATACGAAAACCGGACGATCATGGCCGACGGAGAGCTGTTGATGCTGCATGGTCGCTTCTCTGGCATGGGCCAGCCAGCAGACTGGATCGTTGTCGACATCGTGCGTCTTGAGCACGGTGTGCTCAAAGAGCATTGGGACGTTATCCAGGATGAGGCGTCACTGGCCACGTCCAAGAGCGGGTTACCCATGTTCGGCTCTGCCTTCCCGAGTGTAGCCGCGTTGGCGCAGGCAAACTTAGGTCGAGCCGTAGTTAACTCAGCAGCAGAACACGCAGGCCCGCGCGCTCAGGAGGCGGGAGCTTGACAGCGTAGCTGCCAGTCCGTGCTCCCGCCAGCCCGAATCGGCATGCCGCAAGCATACGGCATGCCGAGAGCTTCCCGATACGGTCTTAGGTTATTTTGAGGATATTCCTTATGTTAGATGGTCGCGTAAGTGGTGAGCAGCGGCGTATCGTCACAGGACATGTTGGCGGCAGATCAGTCGTTCTCGATGATAACCGCTTTCCTACGTATGACTTCCAAACTCGGCCAGGGTTTGCGCAGGCATTCTTGTGGGCGACCCCAGGAGGACCGTTCAAGGAGCAAGAACGGGCCGGACCGGACATTCCGGCCTCGATCCTACCGGACGAGCGGGGGACCACGCTTCAAGTTGTCACCTTTCCTCCGGCCTCGGCGACCGGTTTAAATGTGCATGACGATGGCAAGGCCAGCAGAGAACTTGCGGAACGACTGCCGGGCCTGGCTGCGACGTTCGAACATGATCATCCTGGGATGCACACCACTCCCACCGTTGACTACGCGATTGTCCTGAGTGGCGACATCTCTCTGGAGCTCGATGATGGAGCGCTCGTTGACGTCTCGGCCGGCGATATTGTTATCCAACAAGCAACTCGGCATGGGTGGCGAAATAGAAGCCTGAACCCAGCCATCCTCGCTTTCGTCATGGTTGGACTTGGCCGCTAGAAGAAACCGTTCTTGCGCAGCCGGTGATGATCCTTCCGCCCAGAAACCTCGACGGAAGCTTAAGGAGAGGCCCAATGGACAGCATGCATCGTCGCGTCCGCTTGTACGGCTTTGGCGATCCGGATGTGCTAAAAATCGAAGAGTTCGCCCTCCCTGAACCGGGGAATGGGCTGGTGCGAATCAAAGTCAAAGCGATCGGTTTGAATCGGACCGAGATAACCTTCCGGTCCGGAAGGTCGCCAGCCAAACCAGTCTTTCCGACCCAAATCGGCTTTGAGGCTGCTGGTGAGATCGATGCCCTCGGCCCGGATATAGTCGGATATGCAGTCGGAGACCGCGTTGCTGTGATTCCGGCCTATGGCGTCACAGACTATGGCTTTTACGGCGAATACACTCTCGCGCCCGCGAGATCACTGGTGAGGGTCCCGGCTTCTGTGCCCTGGGAGGACGCGGCTGCCACTTGGGTGGCATTCGCGACCGCATGGAGCGGCTTAGTGGATATAGCCAGCCTCTCCAGCGGCCAGGTGGTCCTGATACCCGCGGCATCAAGTAGCGTGGGTCTAGCCGCCATCCAGATCGCGGTGAAAGCGGGGGCGGTTCCGATTGCGCTGACTAGCACGTCCCGTAAAGCCGAGGCACTCCGTCAAGCCGGCGCTCAATTTGTCATCGTGACTGAAGAACAAGAAATTGTCCCAGAGGTGATGCGCCTTACACATGGAAAGGGTGCTGACGTAGTATTCGACTCGGTTGCAGGACCGACGTTTGCACAATTGGCCGAAGCGACGGCCGTCGGTGGGAAGCTAGTGCTTTTCGGTTCATTCAGCCGCGAGCCAACACCATTACCGGTCCTGACACTTCTAAGCAGGCGGCTGAGCATTTTCGGCTTTGGCCTACCGACGACCACAAAGGACGATTCCAAGCTCAAAGCGCTTAAGGGTTTCGTTGAACAAGGGCTGTCGGAAGGTAGCTTGCGTCCCACGATCGC
>CAZZYB010000314.1:0-5351 GCA_964658125.1 uncultured Acetobacteraceae bacterium
TCTCCGACTTCGGCACCCGCCGCCGCCACAGCTTCCTCTGGCAGGAGTACGCCGTAGAAGCCCTGCAATCCGCGCTTGGCGACCGCTTCGGCGGCACCTCGAACACCGCGCTCGCCTACAAGCACAACCTCGAAGCCATTGGCACCAACGCGCACGAGCTCCCCATGGCGATGGCCGCCCTCGCCTCCCGCGGTTCCGACGAGGACCTCCGCGCCTCGCAGTATCACGTCCTCGAGCTCTGGCAGCAAAGCTACGGCGGCGAGCTCCTCATCATGCTCCCCGACACCTTCGGCACCACCCAATTCCTGCAAGGCGCACCCGACTGGGCAGCCCGATGGACCGGCGAGCGCGTCGACTCCAAAGACCCCTTCGTAGCCGGCGACGAATACATAGCCTGGCTCCTGCAACGCGGCCAGGACCCCCGCAAAAAACGCCTCATCGCCTCCGACGGCCTCGACGCCACCGACATCGCCAGCCTGCACAATTACTTCACCGGCCGCATCCGTTTCTCCGCCGGCTGGGGCACGCTCCTCACCAACGACTTTCGCGACTGCCATCCCCGGGGCCAGGACACTTTCGACCCCGTCTCGTTAGTCTGCAAACTAACCAGCGCCGACGGCGTCCCCACGGTAAAACTCTCCGACAACGCCCGCAAAGCCACCGGCCCCGCAGACCACATAGCCCGCTACCGCCAGGCCTTCGGCAGCGCCGTCCCCGCCGCAGTCCCCGTCCTCGTTTGAACGTTCAACTCACAGCCGGTACGGCACCACCACCGACACCCCATCGTCCTTAAAATCCCGACTATTCCGCGTAAGCAGCACCCGCTTCTCCACCTGCGCGGTAGCCAGAATAATCGCGTCCGGCAGCTTCAACTTCGTCTGCCGCCGAAGCTCCACAGCCCGGCGCGCAATCGCCGGTGTCACAGGCAAATTGCTAAATGTCCCCAGAAACAGTGACGTCGCCTGCTCCTGATCCGCAGGCGCTCCAGCCATCACTTCCATCCACGTAATCAGGCTGATCGCGCGATCGGGATACCGATGAATTTCTTTCCTCGCCTGTCGCACACCATTCAGAAAATCAATCAAAATGACCGTATCGAACAACGCAGGCGCTACCACTCGCTCCTCAGCCGTTTCTGATAAGCCAGCCCATCCTCTTTGCCATCCGCCCACAACCCGAAGGCTTCGTCAGCTACGTCAGTGCCATGCGTCCGTAAAAAAAGTGAAATCGCAGACCGCACAAGTTCCGCCCGAGAAACATGCCGGGCACTGCTCAGTTCATTCAATCTTCCCAGATCTTCTTCCGGAATATCGACAAGTGTCCGCACCAATCCTCCTTGATATACCAATACGATATCACCGATCCTCGGCCCGTCTCCACCAGAGGTGATACTTTCGGGGCAATGCGCAAATTCCTCCTACCAACTTTTCTTCTTTCCGCGACCCTCCCCACACTCGCGCACGCAGCCGATTGCACCACCCTCGCCCACACCGCGCTACCCGACACCACCATCGTGAATGCCACCTTGGTCACCGCAGGAACCTTCACCCCACCCTACGGCCCACCCCTCACCAGCCTTCCCGCCTTCTGCCGTGTGAGCGGCATCCTGCACCCCACCGCGGATTCCGTCATCCGCTTCGAAGTCTGGATGCCTGCGACCGGCTGGAACCATCGCTTCCTCGGCAGTGGTAACGGAGGCTTCGCCGGCGCAATCTATTACAACCAGCTCGGCGACGGCCTGAAGCGCGGTTTCGCGGCCGCCGGCACCGACGCCGGCCATCAAGCCGACTCCCAGGACGCCAGCTGGGCCTACAAGCATCCCGAAAAGGTCACCGACTTCGGCTATCGAGCCGTCCACCTCACCGCCGAGCGCGCCAAAACCCTCATCGCCGCCTTCTACGGCCAACCGCCAAACAAGTCCTACTTCGATGCCTGTTCCGACGGCGGACGCGAAGCCCTCATGGAGGCCCAGCGCTTCCCTGCCGACTACGATGGAATCCTCGCCGGAGCACCCGCCAACAACTGGACGAAGATGCTCGCGTCCGGCATCGATGTCACCAGGCTCTTCATCGGCAACCCCGCCGGATACATCTCCAGCCTCAAGCTTCCCGCCATCACCGCCGCCGTACTCGCACAGTGCGACGCGCAGGACGGCCTCAAAGACGGCATCCTCAACGATCCACGCTCCTGCCACTTCAACCCCGCCACACTCTTGTGCAAACAAGGCGACGATCTCAGCTGCCTCACCGCGCCACAGATCGCCTCTCTGAAGAAGGTTTACGCCGGCGGCACCGACAGCGGGGGCCACCAGATATTTCCCGGCCTCATGCCCGGCGACGAGTCCCACCAATGGAAGGCCTGGCTCATAGGCGACGGTCCCAGCGTCAGCCTCTACATGCAGAACTACTTCCGCTACATGGTCTACGACGATCCCAACTGGAACGCTCTCACCGCCAACACGGACGCCGCCATACATGCAGCCGACGCCAAAACCGCGCAGGCCCTCAACGCCACCGATCCCGACCTAAGCCGTTTCGCGGCACGCGGCGGCAAGCTGATCATCTACCACGGTTGGAACGACCCCGCGATCTCGCCCCTCAACACCATCCAGTACTACGAGCAGGTGCAAGCGAAGATGGGCAACGCCAAGACGGCAGACTTCGCGCGCCTCTACATGGTTCCCGGCATGGGCCATTGCTCAGGTGGCCCCGGCGCCTCGTCTTTCGGTCAACTCGGCCTGACCACCACAAAAGGCCCCGAGTACGGCATCTTCGACGCCCTCGAAAAATGGGCAGAGCAAGGCACCGCACCGGACACCATCATCGCAACTAAATTCGGCTCCGCCAAAAAGGTAGAAATGACCCGCCCCCTCTGCCCCTACCCCCGAATCGCAAAATACGACGGCCACGGCACCCCCACCGACTCAGCCAGCTTCACCTGTTCCGCCCCCTAACCCCAACTTCGGGTGGCCCATCCTTCGCGCATTTGCGAAGGGTGGGGTATCGGGCAGCGGCCGACCGCTCTCTTCCACTCACCCCAACTTTGTCATCTCGACCGAAGCATCACGGCTTCGTGGGATGCGTAGTGGAGGGACCTGCTTCTGTCGTTGTCGTTGTCTGTTCTCTTGCACCCACGACCAGATTCGGAATACCTCAACCTCCAGCACCACCCCGATATACTCTCCCCATGCGCCTAGCCCCCATCACCCGCACCACCGCAGCCGCCACCCTCATCCTCCTGCTCACCACACCCCCCGCCGGAGCCTGGGGCCGCGACGGCCACATGATGGTCAACCGCCTCGCCGCCCAATACCTTCCCACGGACGTCCCTAACTTCCTCCGCAGCCCCTCCGCACTCGACACCATGCAGTACCTCGGCCCCGAGCCTGACCGCTGGCACAACAAATCCGAGCAGGAGCTCCGCGACCAGGAGTCCCCCGACCACTTCATCGACATGGAGTACGCCAGCCTCGTCGGCACCCTCCCCAAAGAGCGTCGCGACTACATCGTCGCCGCCGAAAAAGTCGTTGCCGACCACCCCGACCTGAAGCTCACTCCCGGCAAAATGGGCTTCCAACCCTACGCCGTAGAAGAGTGCTGGCAAAAACTCAAAGTCGACATGCGCGAGTACCGCAAGCAGCTAGCCGCCAAAGCCGACCTCGCCCCCGCCCAGCTAGCCGTCTTATACGACGCCGGCATCCTCGGCCACTACGTCGGTGATGGCTCCCAGCCCCTGCACACCACGTATCAGTACAACGGCTGGACAGGCCCGAACCCCAGCGCCTACACCGTCGAGCACAAAATCCACGCCCAGTTCGAAAGCACCTACGTAGCCACCAACCTCAAGCGCGATGCCGACGTAGCGCCCCTCGTCGCCGCTTCGAAACCCACCGTCATCGACGACGAGTGGACCCAATACCTCGCCTACCTAAACCACACCAGCACCTTCGTCGAAAAAACCTACCAGCTCGAGAAAGCAGGAGCCTTCACCGGTCCCGGAACCCCCGAAGGCAAAGCCTTCACCGACGAACGCATCGCAGCAGGCGCCATCGAACTCCGTGACCTCATCTACTCCGCCTGGGTCCACTCCGCCGACCCCATCGAGGAGTATCGTGGCCCACAATAGAACAATCGCAAAACCCGCGAAATGACCGGAAATTCGTAGCGGATTGCATATGTCTTGTAGCGATATGAAAAATCTACTAACTCTTTGGTAATCAACATGATCCAAAGCCCGTGGGAAGCCTCATGATGGTACGAGAGGTTTCCTGTTCATGAATCGCACCCTGGTACTTTCTGCAGCCTTGTTCTTTGCAGCCCTGTTCGGCCAGACCGCATCCGCAAGCTCTATCTACTTCCAGACCCAGGGTCTTCCCCCGTTCGGCGGCGGCGGCGTCTACTCCGAGGCCAACGGGCCCACCACCCTATACGACAACTTCACTCTCGCGGGTGCCTCCACCATCTCGCAGGTATCGTGGGTCGGCATCGGCAGCGCGAGCTCCTTCGGCGTAAACTTCTACACCGATCAGGGCGGCGCTCCCGGATCACTGATCTCCAGCAACGCCTTTCAGCTCACCGGACTCTCCTACGTAGGTCTTCCCGGCTATCACGCCTACAACGCCCCCGTGAACGTCACCGTAAGCGGCGGACAGCAGTACTGGCTCTCCATCTTCACCACCGCCGGCTCATCTTCGTGGAGCTGGGACAAAGGTTTCGGCGGCGACAGTCACGCGCTGATCTTCGATAACGTCAGCGGCGGCTCCACCGTATACCCCCACGATGCCGCATTCGCCCTCACCTACGATCCGCCCGTCACAGCGCCAATCATCTCCTCCGGCGCCTCACCGGTTCCAGAACCCTCAGCACTCGTACTCTCAGCGTCCGGCCTCCTCTCGCTCGCCGGCATCCTTCGCAATCGCAGAAAGCGGTAGGCTGGCCTCTCCACTCGAGCGCTTTTCACTATCCTCTATCCCCTACTTCTCTACAACTGGCTCGTGATGCAGCGCATCCAGCATCCGAGCCAGCACCGGCCTCAGCACAATCCTCAAAACCGGCGCCGCAACGACCGCAAACATCCCCCACACCACCAGCGCATGCCACTCCCAGCTCCACAGCAGCCGAGTCGTCGCCCACGGATGCAGCTTTACCGCCTTTACGATCTCACCGCGCTCCAGCGGCAGACCCGCCGTATGAAACAGCATGCTCCCCAACCGCATGAACACCGGGAACAGCAGCAACTCCAGCGGATACATCAGGTGATTCCCCAGCTGCGAAGCCATCACATTCAGCCTGAAAAGCGGCGCCACCAGTAAAGCCAGCAGCGTAGTCGACCCCAGCAGCGGGTTCACCCCA
>CAZZYB010000315.1:0-1380 GCA_964658125.1 uncultured Acetobacteraceae bacterium
TTGGCCTGGACGGCGTCGGTGGTGAGCCAGCGGAGGAAGTCGTGGGCGAGGTCGCGGTTGGGGGAGGCTTTCATCGTGACGGCGCACTGGCGGATTTCGGGGTAGGTGACTTTGGGGATGCGGACGAAGGTGCCGGCCTGTTGGAAGTGGGCCGAGTTTGCGATTGTGAGGGAGATGAGGGCGGCCTGGGCGTTGCCGGACTCGGCGAACTGGGTGGCTCCGGAGACGTTTTCGGCGATGACTAGTTTGTCTTTGAGTTTGGGGAGGAGGTTGAGCTTGGCGAGGGCTGCCATGGCGGCTCGGCCGTAGGGGGCGTGGGCTTCGTTGGCGATGGCGAGTTTCTGGATGCGGGGGTCTTCGAGGGTGTTGTTGGTGAGGGGCTGGAGGGGTGAGTCTTTGCGCGCCCAGAGGACGAGGGTGCCGCGCGCGTAGGCGATGGGGGCGGTCTCGTCGGTGAGCTTTGCGGCTACGAGTTTTTCGGGGAAGCTGTAGTCGGCGGCGAGGAAGATGTCTTGGGGGGCGCCGTTTTCAAGCTGCTGCTCGAGGGTGGCGGAGGAGCCGTAGGAGACGGTGAGCTTGGCGCCGGTGGCGTGCTCGTACGCGGCGACCAGGGTGGGCATGATGGGCTGGAGGTCGGCTGCTGCGGCGATACGGAGTTGCTTCGGCGATTGCTGCGCGTGGGCTGTGTGAATCGCGGCGAGAAGGACCACGAGAGGAGCGAGGCGGCTGCCTTGATGGAGGGCTTTACGGTAGGCTAGAGGGACACATGAGCGTTCGGACACATATGCTTCGATGCACCGGATGCGGTGCGAGGATTCCCGGTGAACAGGCCCGGAGCAACTTTCGCTGCGAGGAATGCGGTGATTTGTTTGAGGTTGTCTATCCGTGGAGCGCGGCCTGGGGTGATGGGTTGCAGGCGGGTTTCAGGCCGAATGCCGGTGCTTTGCGGCATCTTTGGCAGGAACGAAGGACGTCTACGCTGGCGGTGGATCAGAGTGGGGTCTGGCGGTTTCGGGACCTGCTGCCGATTGTGACGGAAGAGCAGGTTGTGACGCTTTATGAGGGAAATACGCCGCTTTATGAGCTTCCGAAGAGCGCCAAGGCGCTGGGGTTGAACTGGCTGCTGGCCAAGCACCAGGGGATGAATCCTACAGGGTCTTTCAAGGATACGGGGATGACTGCGGCGCTTTCTGTGGCGGTTTCGCGGGGTTTTGAGTGGGTGGCGTGCGCTTCTACGGGAAACACGTCGGCGGCGATGGCGGCTTATGCGGCTCGGGCGGGTTTGCGGAGCCTGGTTTTGATTCCGGAGGGCAAAATTGCGTGGGGGAAGTTGTCGCAATCGATGGATTATGGGTCGATTACGGTGCAGTTAAGGACCGA
>CAZZYB010000315.1:1390-5347 GCA_964658125.1 uncultured Acetobacteraceae bacterium
TGACGGGTGTGTTCGGGTGCTGAGCGAGATCGTTCAGAGGGCTCCGGTGTACCTGCTGAACTCGGTTAACCCGTACCGGCTGGAGGGGCAGAAGACGCCCGCGTTTGAGCTGCTGGAGCAGACGGAGTGGCAGGTTCCACACCATGTGATTGTGCCGGGCGGGAATTTGGCGAACTGCTCGGCGCTGGGTAAGGGGTTTGCGGAGATGAAGCACCTGGGGTTCATCAACCGGGTGCCGAAGATCAGCATTATTCAGGCTGAGGGGGCGAACCCGCTTTACCGGTGGATGCAGGCTGGGTGCGAGGGCGAGTTTGAGCCGGTGGTTGCTGATACTCGGGCTTCGGCGATTCGGATTGGGAACCCGGCGTCTTGGAAGAAGGCGGTACGGATTTTGCGCGAGATGGGCGGGACTTGCGAGCAGGCTTCGGAGCAGGAGATTGCGTTGGCGAAGTCCCAGATTGGGGCTGAGGGGATTGGATGCGAGCCGGCTTCGGCGGTGACGCTGGCGGGGATCAAGAAGCTCGTGGCGAAGGGGTTTGTGGGGGGCGAGGAGACGGCGGTGCTGCTGCTGACGGGACATACGTTGAAAGATCCGGAGTACACGATGCTGTATCACCGGGGCGAATTGTTGAGCGAGGCGGAGATGGCTGGGGCGACGGCTGCGGAGCGGGTGGAGCATGCTCGGTTGCGGCGTGAGCCTGTGGTGCTTGAACCGAATGTGGATGCGGTGCTGCGGATTCTGGATGCGGCGATG
The DNA here is from genome assembly GCA_964658125.1 of uncultured Acetobacteraceae bacterium. GTDB lineage: Bacteria > Acidobacteriota > Terriglobia > Terriglobales > Acidobacteriaceae > Granulicella. The sequence continues at coordinate 2,145 of CAZZYB010000315.1, forward strand.
CCGGCAGGACAGCTGGCTTGAGCGGCTTGAAGCTGGTGCTGCCGGCTACTTCTGCGAATTTGGGGCCGGGGTTCGATGCGGCTGGGCTGGCGATGTCGATGTATTTGAGGGTGGAGGCTGAGGCGGCGGCGGAGTTTTCGGTGACGGCTACCGGGCGCGATGCGGAGCGGTGTGGGTGGGTGGAGCGGAACCTGATCCTGAGCACGTATCGCAAGATTTTGGATGCGGCATTGGTGGAAGTGCCGAGGCTCAAGCTGACGGTCGATAACGAGATACCGCTGGGGATGGGGTGTGGGTCGAGTGCGGCGGCGATCCTTGCGGGCGTGGCGCTGGCGAATCACTTTGGCGATTTGAGGATGACTGACAGCGATATTGTGTGGGCGGCCAGCCAGGTTGAAGGGCATCCGGATAATGTGGCGGCTTGCTGGTATGGCGGGTTTACGGTGTCGGCGCTGACCGAGGGCGGGGTTCAGGCGGTGACGTTTGCGGGTGATCCGGAGTGGAGGCTGCTGCTGGCTATGCAGGCGACTTCGCTGGCTACGAAAGAGGCGAGGGCGCTGCTGCCGGAGAGTTATTCGCGGGCGGATGCGGTGTTCAATGTGCAGAGGACGGCGCTGCTGACGGCGGCGTTTGCGCAGGGGCGGCTGGATTTGCTGGCTACGGCTATGCAGGATCGGTTGCACCAGCCTTATCGGCAGGATGCTTGTCCGCTGTTGAAGGCGCTGCTGCCGCTGAACGGGGCTGCGGGGGTGGCGGGAGTGGCGTTGAGCGGGGCGGGGCCGTCGGTGCTGATGGTGTTGGCGGAAGGGGCCGATGAGGGTGAGGTGAGGTCGCGGGTTCGGGAGCTTGCCGGGGATGTGGAGTTGGTTTCGTTGAAGATTGCGGGCGGGGTTGAGATTGGGATTGGCTAAGAGTCTCGAGTCGCCAGTTTCGAGTTGCGAGTTTGGGGCGGTCGCACCGTTTTGCACAGTTGAGCATCTATGATTATGGGCGCGGAGAAGGTACGAATTACGAAGGCGCGGAGGAGATTGACATGGCAGGACAGTTTGTAAGCGAAGTAAATGACGCGGATTTTGAGAAGCTGGTATTGCAGTCGGATAAACCCGTTTTGGTGGATTTCTGGGCGGCCTGGTGTGGGCCGTGCCGTGCGCTCGCTCCGGTGGTGGACCAGGTTGCCAGCGAGTACGAAGGCAAGCTGAAAGTGATGAAGATGGACGTGGACAAGAATAATGTCACGCCCGGCCGTTATGGCATTCGTGGGATTCCGGCGCTGCTGATTTTCAAGGGCGGCAAGGTTGCGGACCAGATTGTTGGGTTTGTGCCGAAAGAACATATCGACCAGTCGCTTGCGCGGGTTTTGACGACAAGCCCTGTTGTGAACGCGTAGGTCCTCCTTAGGGACAGGGGTGAGGCCCGCGAGGTGATGCTCGCGGGCCTTTCTGCGTCTGGCGGTGGATGCTAGACTCAGCACAAATGCTGGAGTGGATTCTCTTTCACGGTATTGTTGTCGCGTTCTTCATTCTGGCGAACAGCTTCTTTGTGGCTGCGGAGTTTGCGCTGGTGAGTGTGCGCGAGACTCGGATGGAGCAGCTGGTGGCGCTGGGGCGTCCGGGGGCTCGGACTGTGCTTCAGTTGAAGCACAACATCGATGAGTTTCTTCCGGCGGTGCAATTTGGGGTGACGCTGGCGGCGCTGGCTTTGGGTGGGATTGGCGAGCCGGCGATTGCGGAGGTGATCCTGCGCGGGCTGGAGAAGCTTACGTGGATACCGGGAGCGCAGGCCCATGCGATGCTTTATGCGCACTCCCTAGCGGTGGTGATTGCGTTTGCGCTGATTACTTATCTTGAAGTGTTACTTGGAGAATTGGTGCCTAAGTCGCTGGCGTTGCAGCGCGCGGAGCGGATCGCGCTGGCGGTGGCGGGGCCGATGGATGTGTTCATACGGATGACTCGGCCGGCGATCAAGGTGATGAATTTTTCGGCGACGCTGGTGCTGAAAGTGTTCCAGGCTCCGCTGCGGGGGGAGAGCGGGGTCCATTCGCCGGAGGAGCTGAAGCTGCTGGCTACGGCTACTCGGCGGGTCGGTTTGTTGCCGAAGTTTCAGGAAGAGATTATTCATCGGGCGATCGAGCTGAACCATGTGACGACGCGGGAGATTATGACGCCGCGGGGGAAGATTTTTTCGCTGCCTGCGGATATGCCGCTGGAGATTGCGAGTGGGCGGATTATTGATGAGCAGCACTCGCGGATTCCGGCTTTTGATCCGGAGCGTGGGCCGGAACATATTATCGGGGTGGTGTATTCGAAGGATGTGTCCAGGCTGATGCATTTTCGAAGTGTGAGCCAGGGGCTGGGGGGACGGGCGAAGTCGGGTATGACGCTGCGGCAGGTGATGCGCGAGGTGCTGGTGGTTCCTGAGACGAAGCTGGCGGTGGAGCTGCTGCAGGAGTTTCAGGAGCGGCGGCGGCAAGTGGCGATCGTGGTGGATGAGTTCGGGTCCACTGTGGGCCTGGTGACGGCGGAGGATGCGCTGGAGCAGATCGTCGGTGAGCTGGAGGATGAGTTCGATATTGGGAGCCGGATTCCGGTGCCCGCTGCGGATGGTGGACTGCTGCTGGATGGGAGCGCTACGCTGCGGGACCTTACGACGCAACTGCGGTGGAAGCTGCCGCGGGAGGCGGGTGTGGAGACGCTGGCGGGCTTGCTGCTGGCGAGGCTGGGGCATATTCCGGAGGTGGGTGAGGCGGTGGAGTTTAGCGGCCGGCGGTTCATTATTGCGGAGATGAATGGGCGGCGGATTGCGCGGGTTCGGATTGAGGAGCTGGCGCCGAGCGTGGGGCTGGCGGCGGTGGGACGCTGATGGCGGCTTCTACGGCGCAACAGACGGCGATCAAGATTTTGCGGCGGGCGGCGATTACGCTGCCGGTGCTGTGGGTCGTGGTGTCGGTGGTGTTCCTGCTGATCCACCTGGTGCCGGGCGATCCTATAGTGCAGATGCTGGGGGAGGGTGCGACGGCGGCGGATGTGTCGGCGCTGCGACATTCGTTCGGGTTCGATGCGCCGCTGCATGTGCAGTATTTTCATTATCTACGGGGGGTGGTGCATGGTGATCTGGGGCAGTCGCTGCGGCTGCATGTGCCCGTGTTGACGCTGATTTTGCAGCGCTATCCGTATACCCTGGCGCTGACGGTTGGGGCGATGTTG
>CAZZYB010000316.1:0-3197 GCA_964658125.1 uncultured Acetobacteraceae bacterium
GTGGCGGTGGCGGCGGCGGGGGAGGCGACTTTGGCGGAGGGTTTGGCGGCGGTTCCGAGGGTGGCGGCGCCAGCGGCGATTGGTAAGGCTGTACTCTTGTAGAAGCGCGTGAGCGCGAAAGGATGAATGATGAAAGCTGGATTGATTGCACTGGGAGTACTTGTTCTGCTGGTCGTGATCGTCGGCGGAAGTTACGTTTCCGCGAAGAACACCATGGTGGTGAAGAATGAAGATGTGACGCAGTCCTATCACCAGGTGGATGTTCTACAGCAGCGCCGGCTGGACCTGATTCCGAACCTCGTGGCTACGGTCAAGGGGTACGTGAAGGAAGAGTCGACTGTGCTGACGAATATTGCGAACGCGCGTGCCGGCGTCATCGCGGCGGGATCGAATGCGGCCAGCAGCATCCAGGCTAATAAGCAGCTCGATGTGGCGATCAGCCCGTTATTGCGGCTGCAGGAGGCGTATCCGGATCTGAAGTCGAACCAGCAGTTCATTCGTCTGACAGATGAGCTATCAGGGACGGAGAATCGGATCTCGGTCGCGCGTACACGGTATAACAAGTCGCTCGAGGACTACAACGTGTATGTCCGGCAGTTCCCGAACAGCATCTGGGCGAATATGGCCGGGTTCCATTATCGGGACGAGTACTTCACGGGTGATGCGGCGAATAAGAATGCGCCGACTGTGGATTTTAATAAGTAAAGGCGGAGAACGCGGATTCCTTACGGGAATGACAACAAGAAAAGAAAGGAGGGCCATCGCTGCGGCGGTGGCCGTTCCTTTTGTGGCAACTGCGCGATGGGCATCGAATGGGGTAGGTTAGGAAGATGGCAACGGCGGAAATCTCGGCGATCGGCGTGGCGACCAGCGTGTCGAGCCTGGTGGGGACGCCTGTGCTCGACGCTTCGGGGAAGAGCTGCGGCCGGGTGCATGAGTTTGCGGTGGATGTGGCGCGCGATGCGAACCATGTAGGGGCGCTAATCCTGCGGGGGGGAAGCTGAAGGATTTTTCGCTGCCCGTGGGGAGCCTGCAGAAACCGAAGCCGGGTGCGAACAAGCTGCGGGCGGAGGGTGTTCCTACGCCTGCCGGCGAGATTGGGGATTTCCTGCTGCTGGAGCGGGACTTGCTGGATCAGCAGATTATCGATGTCGATGGGCACAAAGTGGTTCGCGTAAACGATGTGAACCTGGTGTGGGAGCCGACGGAGGCAGGCGGCGGCCTGGGGCTGCGTATTGCTGAGGTCGAGGTCGGCTTGCGGGGAGCTTCGCGACGGTTGCTGAAGGGGTTGCCGAACGGAGCGGTCGACGGGGTTTCGGACCGGTTCAAGGCCCGGGTGATTCCGTGGGAGTTTGTGGATCTGATTGTCCGCGATCCCGCACGGCGGGTACGGTTGAAGATTGACCAGAAAAGGCTTTCGAAGCTGCATCCCTCGGATATCGCGGCGATTCTCGAGGAGCTGGCGCCGTCCGAGCGCGAGGCGATTTTCGTGGGTCTGCCGGAAGAGACTGCGGCGGAGACGCTGGAAGAAGTTGGGCCGAAGCTGCAAAAGGAGTTGGTCGAAGGACTGGGCTCGGAGCGCGCGGCGGACATTATCGAGGAGATGGACCCGGCGGCCGCGGCCGATCTGCTGGCGGAGCTTTCCGACGAGCACTCCGAAGCGATTCTGGAGGAGATGGAGCCGGAAGAGCGGCACGATGTGGAGGAACTGCTCGAACACGAAGAGACGTCGGCCGCGGGGCGCATGACGACGGATTACGTTTGGGTGCTGGAGAGCTCGACGGTGTCGGATACCGTGGAAGCGCTGCGGGCCTTCGAGGGGGATCCGGATACGATTACGGAGGTCTACCTGCTGGATGCGGAGGAGAGGTTGAGGGGCGTGGTGCCGTTGGCGCGGCTGCTGATTGCGCAGATGAGTACCCCGGTATCGACTTTGACGGAACGCCACCGCGTGACGTGCGGCGTACACGCAAAGGATGCGGAGGTGGCTGAGCTGTTCGATAAGTACAATTTGCGGTCGCTTCCGGTTGTGGATGAGCACGGCAAGGTTGTGGGTGCGATTCATGCGGAACAGGTGATCGCGCAGCTGCTCGAGGGATAGCGGATGGCCGGTCTGAAGATTTTGTATGTGGCCGGGCTTTCGCTGCATGACTCGTCGCAGTACAGGGCGTGGGCGCTGGAGCGGCTGGGGCATACCGTGGTACCGCTGAATTTTTATCCTTATGAGTCTTCAAACCCCGTGCTGCGTAAGCTGGTGCATCGGGTGGTGGCGGGGCCCGCGGTTACGCGCTTCAATCGCGACGTTCTGGCGATGGCCGAGCGTGAGAAGCCGGATGTTTTTTGGGGAGATAAGCTGCTGTGGCTCCAGCCTGAGACGCTGGATACGCTGCGAGCGATGGGGATTGTGTCGGTGAGCTACATGATCGACAACCCGTTTGGGACGCGCAAAGACCCGGGCTGGCGGCTGTATATGAAGGACATTCCGGGATTCGATCTGCATGTGGTTCAGCGGGATAAGAACATTGCGGACTACAAAGCGCGCGGGGCGCGGGATGTAATCAAGATTCAGACGGCTTATGAGCCGACGGTGCATTTTCCGCCGGCCGCGGGATGGAGCGATAAGGATAGGGACCGTGGGGTTTCATTTATCGGGACTTCGTATGACGACAGGCCGGAGTTTCTGACACGGCTTTGGCGGGAGTTTGGGTTGCCGGTGGTGATCTCGGGAGACAAGCAGTGGAGGAGGCGGTTGGAGCCCGATGCGCTTGCGGCGTTGTATACGGGCGGCGAGCTCTATATGGATGGCTACCGCGAAGGGGTGTGGCGGTCGAAGATCAATTTGAGCTTTATTACTCATGCGAATCAAGATGAGTTTGTGCACAAGAGTTTCGAGATTGCGGGGTGTGGAGGATTTTTGCTGGCGGAACGGTCCGCGGGGCACAGTGCGCGGTTCGTGGAGGATGAGGAGGCCGTGTTCTTTTCGGGGATTGAGGAGTGCGTAGAGAAGATTCGACGGTATCTACCGGATGAGGCGGCTCGGGAGCGGATTGCGGCGGCTGGTCGTGCGCGGGCTGAGCGGGATGGGTATCACAACGATGCTCAGGAAGCGAAGATTGTGGAGCGGCTGCGTGAAATTCTGATGAAAAAGAAGGTGGGTTAGGACTGTCGCCGGAGGGTTGGTACGAGCGCAGAGCTGT
>CAZZYB010000316.1:3207-5345 GCA_964658125.1 uncultured Acetobacteraceae bacterium
GCCATCGAGCTTAGATAAGGCGAGTTCTGTTTAGGTTTGAGGTGCGGGGGTTTGCGGTTAGTCTAGAGGAGCGCATGAGGCAAACTTCAAAACTCGAGGTGACTGAATGAGCCGGTGGAAGCGCTGGCGGATGAGCGTGATGCTCTTCCTTGCGGTGCTGGGACCGGGGTTCATTACGGCGAATGTGGACAACGATGCGGGTGGGATTCTGACCTACTCGCAGGCGGGCGCGCAGTACGGTTTCAAGCTGCTGTGGACGATGATTCCGATCACGATTGCGCTGATCGTGGTGCAGGAAATGTGTGCACGGATGGGCGTGGTGACGGGCAAGGGTCTGAGCGATCTGATCCGCGAAGAGTTTGGGCTGCGCATGACCTTCATCATCATGGTGCTGCTGGTGGTGGTGAATTTTGCGAACGTGGTGACGGAGTTCATCGGTATCGCGGGGTCGCTGCAGCTTTTCCACATTACGAAGTATGCCAGCGTTCCGATATGCGCGATTGCGGTGTGGGCGCTGGTGGTGAAGGGCGACTACAAAGGAGTGGAAAAGATCTTCCTTGTAGCGAGCGTGATCTATTTCGCGTACATCATTGCGGGTGTGATGTCGCAGCCGGACTGGCACCAGGCGCTGATCGAGACGGTGAAGCTTCCCGAGCGCTCGTACTGGCACGACAGCAACTATGTGTACATGACGATTGGTGTGATTGGGACGACGATCACGCCGTGGATGCAGTTTTATCTACAGGCATCGATCGTGGACAAGGGCGTGACGGTGAAGCAGTACAAGGCTTCGCGGCTGGACGTTATTGTGGGCTCGTTCTTCACGGATATTGTGGCGTGGTTCATCGTCGTGGTGTGCGCGGCTACGCTTTATACGCACGGAATGCGGGACATCACAGTGCCTTCCGACGCGGCCGAGGCGATGAAGCCGATTGCGGCGCGGTATGCCTACATTCTGTTTGCGGTGGGGCTGTTCAATGCGTCGTTCTTTGCGGCGTCCATTCTTCCGCTTTCGACGGCGTACACGGTATGCGAGGGTCTGGGGTTTGAGTCGGGGTTGGACCGGACGTTCAAGCAGGCGCCATTTTTTTACTGGCTTTATACGGCGCTGATCGCGGGCGGGGCTGCGGTGGTGATGATTCCGAACCTGCCGCTCGTGACCGTGAGCGTGCTGTCGCAGGTGTTGAATGGCGTGCTGCTGCCGCTGATTTTGTACTTCATGCTGCGGCTGATCAATAAGACAGATTTGATGGGGAAATATACGAATTCGCGGTGGTTCAATGTGGTGGCCTGGGCGACGGCGATCATTGTGGTGGGGTTGTCGGCGGTGATGGTGTGGCAGGCGATTGCGCCGATCGTGATGCGGAAGTAGCGGCAGGAATTCCCTGAGCTTTCTACAAATTCTTCAACGGCTTGCGAGCCCCGTGGCGGACGTGGCGGATTGCGACGGTCCTCGAACTCTCGTCAATGCGATACAAAATGCGGTAGACGTGCGGCTTGTTGCCGTAGAGCAGGTAGCGTAGCTCTGGATCGTAATCTGTCGAAAGGCCACGATGCGGGAGATTTGAGAGGCTCAGAATCTTTTCTTCAAGGCCGTTGAACCACTTTGCGGCAGCTCGGGAATCGGCCGCATTGATGAAGTCAAAGATGCTTTCGAGATCAAGAACTGCTCGTTTCGAAAGTTCAACGCGATATGGCATGGCGTGTCCGCATCTCAGCGAAAACTTCTTGCGCAGGGCGGGTGCGTCCAGTTGCCACGTCTTCGTCACCCTGGCGAATGCCCTCGCGCTCGTCTGCGAGCGCAGCAAGGTTGAGGAGACGTTGCAGGGCGGCCGCCGACAGAACCGCCGCTTCAGCTTTTCCGTTGACGGTCAGGACAATGGGACGGCCTGTCCTTTTCAACTGCTTCATCATTTTGACGGAGTTGTTGCGGAAGGTGGTGAGGGGCTGGATATCCTGAGTAATATCGATCATGCGGATCCTCGCTGAAGGTATTTTATCGTACCTTTGCGTTCGATCACGTAGCTAGAGAAGTTTGCCGTCGGCGAGGTCCCGGATTAGGTTTAGGTCGGCGGCGAGGAAGTCGAAGTTGGGGAGTGCGGTGAGGGGGCTCCACTGCATTTGCTGGAAGATGCGGT
>CAZZYB010000317.1:0-5328 GCA_964658125.1 uncultured Acetobacteraceae bacterium
GGAGCGCCGCCCCACGCCACGGCTCAAACAGCCCCACCCGACACACCCGCCGGCCACGCTCTCGCCGCCTGGCTCACAGCCATTAACAGCGACGACCGCGCCGTGATCGAAAACTACGTCAAGACCGTCGACCCTTCGCAGACCGTCGACGGCATGGTCTCCTTCCACAAGGTCACCGGCGGATTTCAACTGCTCACCATCGAGAGTAGCAAGCCGCTCCACATCCATTTTCGTGTCAAAGAGAAGGTTGGGCCGACCAACGCCTACGGCAACCTGATCGTCAAAGAAGGCCAGCCGCCGCAGGTCACCTCGTTCTCGCTCGGGGCTCTTCCACCCAACGTCACGCTCGAAAACGTGACCGTGGACGACGCCCTCCGCAAGAAGGTCCTCGAAGGCGTCAGCGCCAATATCGACAAGTTCTACATCGATGCCGCTCTCGCCCACGCAATGATGAACGCGCTCGAAGAACATCAGAAAGCGGGAGACTACAACACCCTCATGGACCCGGACGCTCTCGCCAGGCGGCTCACGAATGATCTTCAGGCGGTCAGCCACGACAAGCATCTCCGCGTGCAGTTTCAACCCTACAAGTCCATCCCCGACGCGGCTCCAACCGCCGCCGACATCGAGCTTCGCCACCAGCAGATAAAACAGGAAAACTGCGCTTTCGAAAAGGTAGAGATACTCGGCGGCAACATCGGCTACATCAAGTTCAACGCCTTCGTCGACCCCGAAATCTGCGCCTCGCGTGTCACTGCGGCGATGGACTTTGTCGCCTACACCGACGCGCTCATCTTCGACCTGCGCAGCAACGGCGGCGGCGACCCGGCGATGGTCACCCTCATCGCCAGCTATCTTTTTGACAAGCCGACTCACCTCAACGATCTCTACAACCGTCAGGAAAACTCCACGCACCAGTTCTGGACGGCGACCTACCTGCCCGGCAAGCGCATGACGACGCAGCCGGTCTACGTCCTCACGTCGCACCGCACCTTCTCCGGCGCAGAAGAGTTCAGTTATGACCTCAAGAACCAGAAGCGCGCCACGATTGTCGGCGAAACGACAGGCGGTGGCGCCCACCCCGTCTCGGGCCACGTTGTCGCCGACTACTTCAACGTCAACGTCCCCTTCGCCACCGCGATCAATCCCGTTTCGAAGACCAACTGGGAAGGCACCGGCGTCGAGCCCGACGTCAAAGTGCCGGCAGCCGACGCTCTTGCAACGGCCGAGAAACTCGCCGCTGCCAAACTTCAGGGCAAGTAACGTACCGGTACAAGCGCTATTTGATCGCGTTCAAAAATATCTTGACGGAGCCATCTGGCAGGCGCAAAATTGATCATGTTCAAATTAGTGGACATCCTGGAAAAGAGATCCCGATGAACACCCCAGAACCACCCGACAACGAGCATCAAGACCGCTTCAAACTTCTTGCGGACGACCGCATCACGATCCCCGGCGAGCAGAACGACGGCTGGAGGAAGCCCGAACGCGGCCAATTGCAGATGATCGCGCTTATCGTCGGGCTCACGGTCTTCAGCTTGCTGTACCGCGTGCTGGTCTCGCATCACCTGGAGCAGACTTCGGCCCTGTTCATCGGCCTCCCCGGCATTCTTGCAATCCTTCTCGCCACCGCGCCAAAACCGAAGAGTCTGATGGGCAGCGTCATGCGCGGCATGACCTTCGCTCTGCTGCTTAGCGGCCTCGTGCTGGGCGAAGGCTTCATTTGCATCCTGATGGCCGCGCCGATTTTCTACCTGGTGGCGCTGATCGTCGTCGGCTGCATCCACTGGTGGAGACACCATAAAGGCAGGGCCCTCGGTTGCGTCCTCTTGTTCCTGATGCCGTTGTCGCTTGAAGGAACGCGGCCGGGACTCTCGTTTTCACGCGAAGAGGCCGTGACGGCCAGCCTGGTCGTTCCAGGGACGGTGTTAGAGGTTCAGGCTCGCCTCGCCTTGCCGCCGAGCATCGACCGGCAACTGCCCGTTTACCTGCGGCTGGGCTTTCCGCAGCCCACGCGGGCACTTGGAGAGGGCCTTACCGTCGGCAGCCTGCGCAGGGTTCATTTTGAAGGCGGAGAAGGGAAGCCGGGCGACCTGATTATGCGGGTTGGCGCAATCGGCGACGGCTGGGCACGCTTCGATACGGTGTCGGATGCGACGAGAGTTGAGCACTGGCTCAAGCTGGAATCGGCAACCGTGCGCTGGTCGTCAGTCGATGCAGCGCACACGCGCGTGCAGTGGACGATCGCCTATGAGCGCCTGCTCGACCCCGCGTGGTACTTCCGCCCGTGGGAACACTACGGCGTACGCAAGGCAGCAGAGTATCTGATCGAAGCCAACGCCGCTCCCCCACCGCAAGGCGGTCGCCCGTGACACGCGAGCTGATCGTGAGAACTGCGGCTCTCTATGTGCCGTTGCTGGCCGTATCGCTCGCTCTGCTGTTGAGAGCGCCGCGCCGACGCCTTGGCGCAGCGGTCATGCTCGCCACGCTATGGGTTGCGGTGGCGCTGCTGGCTACGCAGGAGCTGAATCTGCGCCTGCATTGGTGGACTTTCGCAAGTTCCGGGCCCGCGCTTCGGAGCATGCCGTTAGAACTCTATCTGGGATGGTGTTGCCTGTGGGGAGCGGTGCCGCCGATGTTGTTCCCACGCGTACCCTTGCGCTGGACCATGCTGGGTGCCGCACTCTTCGACCTCGCGACGATGCCGCTATGTTCTCCAGTCGTGCGGCTTTCGCCGCGCTGGCTTGCAGGTGAAGCGGTCGTCCTGGGAATTGTTCTGCTGCCGGCCCTGCTGGTGGCTCGGTGGACGCTGGATAACCGCCGTCTCGCGTGGCGAGCCACAATGCAGGTCGCAATATCCGGCGGTGTCTTTCTCTGGTTTGCGCCGGAGTTGATCTTCGCCGTCCGCGGCGGTTCCTGGGGCCGGCTTCCGTCGGGTACGAAACTCGGGCTGCTCGCACAGTTCGTCTGCGTGCTGGCGCTTCCCGGTGTGAGTGCAGTGCAGGAGTTCTGCGTGCGAGGCTGCGGAACACCCATCCCGCAGGACCCCCCGCAAAACCTGGTCGTCAGTGGGATCTACCGTTACGTCGCTAACCCTATGCAAATTTCATGCACCCTGGTGATGCTCTTCTGGGGTGCGGCGCTGCGTAGTGGATGGGTTTCAGCTATCGGCGTTCTCAGCTTTGTTTACAGCGCCGGCATCGCTCGCTGGGATGAAAGGTTGGACCTCAGCAAGCGTTTCGGCGATCGCTGGGTGAAGTATCGATCGAGCGTGCGCGACTGGCGCTGGCGCTGGCGACCCTACGTCGAACCCGGCGAGCAGGCGACCCTGTACATCGCCCAAAGCTGCCAGATGTGCAGCGAAGTCGCGGTCTGGTTCGATGCCCGGAACATAGACGGTATGCGGATCACGGCAGCCGAGAGCTTTCCAGGTCCGGCGCTGCAACGCATGCGGTACGTGTCCGCCGACGGACTTTCGAGCGACGACGGCATTGCCGCCTTCGCTCGCGGCCTGGAGCATGTCAACTTGCCATGGGCGCTACTCGGAGCAGCTATGCGCCTGCCGCTCGTCGTCCACACGCTTCAAGTCATTGCGGACGCCAGCGGCCTGGGACCACGGAACCTCAACTCCTGCGACGCCCGTCACCCTGCCGCTTCAACCATCCGCAAATCATTCACGGAATCTTGATACGCTCTTGGCTCTACCGACACTATCCAGCATGCATGATGAGTTTCAGAAACCCTGAAATTGTTTGACCGTCTTCTGAGCTTTAAAGCGCGGTTCGGCACGAAACATCACGCGATGAACACTTTGCCTTAAAGGTCTGGCACTAAACCAAGTGCTTTGAACACATAGTCAAAATGAAGGGGAGGGGACTGCTAATCCTCCCCACTCAAAACAATGTTCCTTACGTAGACGTTTTAAGAACAAGAGAGATGAGAGCGTTTGTTGCCCACGATATCCATTGGGCGTTCCCAGCTTGTTCCCCCTGAACCCTTGAACCCGTCTTTGTCCTCGCGGACCTTCGGAGAACAACCCATGAATACTTCTGCCCTTCGTGTCAGCTTCGCAGGAACGCTGGCGGTTGCTTTAATGAGTTCTCTCGCTCCAACCCGATTAATGGCGGAGGATGTCCGCGCGGCGCGCTCTGCGGGCATCAAGCACCCATCCAGTGCCTCCAGTACGGCAGCGCCGGAGCCTTCCAGCTTTGTGCTGCTGGGTACCGGTCTCGTAATTGCTGCGCTCGCTCTGCGCAGCAAGGGTATCGGTATTCGGTAACCCGCACCGGCGCGCAACGCAAAGCCCCCGCCTTTGGACGGGGGCTTGCATTTGGAGCTGCAGCGAAAACTACATCGCGGGCGGATGATGCGGATCGACGGGGTGATGAGCCTCTACGGCCGAAGCCGCTCGCGCAAGCTTGGTCGACCGCCGGACCTCGCCCGGGTTTACCAGGTCGCGAAGCTCCTTGCTCGGCTTGAAAAAGGGGACGCGCTTCGCGGCGACGTCGACCTTGGCTCCTGTCTTGGGGTTGCGCCCGGTGCGCGAGTTGCGTTGCCTGGTGCGGAAGCTTCCAAAGCCGCGGACTTCTACCTTGTCGCCCGTTTTCAAAGCGTGGATGACGGAGTCAAAAAGTGTGTCCACAATGACTTCACTGTCGCGGCGGGTGAGATCGCCAAGAGAGGTAACGCGGTCGACGAGATCGGCTTTGGTCATGCCATGTACTCCTTGAGCTAATTCTAACGTCGTAGCACGACAAATCCAACTGCGTGAACGCGTTAGTGGGGAAGACGAGGCCGACCTCCCGAAGGTTGCAGTCGAACCAGGAAATGTTGCCAGCGCTATTTCCACATGAAGTAGAAACCGGGAGCGTGGTCCAGCAGCTTCGAAGGGTTGGGGAAAAGAGTGTCCGTATCTTCGTTCAGCGCGGCCCAGATGCCATGCTTTTCCTTGCTGGGGCGTACGATTTTGGGCTCGCCGGAGATGCCGACGTCCTTCGCCGTGTCCATCAGCGCGATGCGGAACCCGCCCTGCGCGTCGATGAGATGAAGTCCGATCGCCTGCTCGCCGGTCCAGACCTGGCCCGTAGCCAGCGGTTTGATCGCGTCATCGGTAGTATGCCGCCCGGTAGCCACATCGTGTACAAACTGGCCGTACATATTGTCGACCAGCGACTGAAAGTACGCTTCCTCTTTCGGCGTCAGATCGCGTGTAGGGTCGCCCGCATCCTTCAACTCACCGGCGTGGATCGTAATGTTCTTAAGCTTGGCCCAGCGCAACAGTTCGCCGTAGTTGGTCCACTCCATGATCACGCCGATAGACCCTACGAC
>CAZZYB010000318.1:0-5295 GCA_964658125.1 uncultured Acetobacteraceae bacterium
GGCGCCAGCTCCCGTTGGCCCGCCGTCCGCGAAATCGAGTCGTACTGGTACCCCGTCTGGCTGGCGTATCCGGCCGGTCTCCTGGAAGGCTCGAAGCTGCTCGATGCTCCGCCTCACCACATCACGGCCGACCAGACCATCGAAATCGCCAAGGAATACGAGTTCCTGGTGCTCTTCACCTCCACAGTCGGCTGGCACGGCGACCACGCCCTGGCCGAAGCCATCAAGCGCGCCAACCCCACCATGAAGATCTGCTTCGTCGGACCCCCGGTCACCACCGACCCCGACCGCGCGCTCAACGAGTGCCCCACCATCGACTTCGTCTGCCGCCGCGAGTTCGACTTCTCCGTCGTTGAATTCGCCAACGGCACCCCGCTCCCCGAAATCCTCGGCATCTCCTACAAGGACGAAAACGGCGTCATCCAGCACAACCCGGACCGCCCCCAGGTCGAAGACCTCGACGCCATGCCGTGGGCCACCAAGATCTACAAGCGCGACATGGACGTCACCCGCTACAACGTCCCCTTCCTGCTCCACCCCTACATCTCGCTCTACTCGACCCGCGGCTGCCCGGCGCAATGCACCTTCTGCCTCTGGCCTCAGACGCTCTCCGGCCACGCCTGGCGCAAGCGTTCGACAGACGACGTCGCCGCCGAAATGAAGTGGGCCAAAGAAAACTTCCCCCACGTCAAAGAGTTCTTCTTCGACGACGACACCTTCAACATCCAGCAGGGCCGCACCATCGAGCTCTGCGAAAAGCTCAAGCCCCTCGGCATCACATGGTCCTGCACCAGCCGAGTGACGACCAGCCGCGACACCCTCAAAGCCATGAAGGACGCCGGCTGCCGCCTCCTCATCGTAGGCTTCGAATCCGGCGACCCCCAAATCCTCAAGAACATCAAAAAAGGTGCCACGGTCGAACGCGCCCGTGACTTCGTAAAGGACTGCCACGACCTCGGCCTCATCATCCACGCCGACTTCATCCTCGGCCTACCCGGCGAAACCAAGGAGTCCATCCGCAACACCATCGACTTCGCCAAGTCCCTCGACTGCGAAACCATCCAGGTCTCGATCGCCCACGCCTATCCCGGCACGGAGTTCTACGACTTCGCCGCCAAGAATGGCTTCATCACCAACCAGAAGATGGAAGACGACGCCGGCCACCAGATGGCCCACATCGAGTACCCCGGCCTCCCCGTCGAATACGTCATGGAAATGGTCCACAAGTTCTACGACGAATACTACTTCCGCCCCAAGGCCGCAGCCCGCGTAGTCTGGAAGGCCATCGTCAACCGCGATGTCCCCCGCCTCTACGTAGAAGCCAAGTCCTTCATGAAGCTCCGCGCCCAACGCAACAAAGCCTCCCGCGCCATGAAGGAAGCCAACGCCCTCAAGGCCCAGGAATCCGTCAGCATGAACGCCTGAAGCAAGGTCCGCCCCTCGGGCGGCCTCACACCCCAACCTTGTCCTTCCAAAAGTACAGCCCAGACGCCATAGGCGCCTGGGCTGTCCTTTTTACAATCGTTCTTGTTACTTCTCGCGAACGGGCGACCAGCGTAGCCCCCCACCAAACGTCGGCTTATAAAACTCGCGCTGGATGGGGTAGATCGTACTGCCCTGGTAGAAACCGAACACCTCGTTGTTCAGGTTGAGACCGTACGCAACCGCCGTAAATCCCTTCCCGAGCTTGTAGCTTCCTTGCAGGTCTGCCTGCAGATGGGCGTACAGGTAGATGTCCCCCAGCGGCCCGTGAATCCCGCCGCCCGATAGGCTGTTCCCCGTCGCTCCGCCGCCCGTGTAGGCAATCGGTCCAGCCGCCCCATCGCTGTAGTTGTAAGCGAAAATGTTGGCTGCGTTGTAGCTCAGGCCAAGCCGCATGGACAGACGCTTCTTGTCGTACGTGGGGCTGACGTTCCAGGTATGCGGCGCCTGCCGCAACAGGTCCGGGCTGTCCGACCGGCCCAACCCGTTCCCCGTGCCGTCAGGGTTCAACGCGGGAAAGGTGACCTGCGACGCGGAGTACCCGTAATTGGCCGAAAGACCCAGGCCGCCTAGCAGGCCCGGCAGGTAGGTGAAGTGCTGCTGAAAGGCGATCTCAAAGCCGTAAACGTAAGCCGAGCCGGCGTTGTTGACCGTGCTCTGCTGAATCGTGCGTCCAGGCTGTGACGGATCGGGAATGTTCGCGACGGTCGGGATAATCGGGTCCGACAGGTGTTTGTAGTAGACCCCCGCCTGCAGCAAGCCCGCGTGTTTTAGGTTCTGCTCGTAGAGAAGATCCACATTGTCCGCGTGCTCCGCCTTCAGGTTCGGGTTGCCGACGCTGGACGTGGTCCGCACGCCGCCCGGAGAGATCGAGGCGAACGACACCAGGTCCGAGAAATTCGGCCGCGCCAGGCCGCGCCCATACACCAGGCGAAGTCCGCTGCTGGGAGTCAGGGCATACCGCACCGAGCCGCTGGGCAGAATGCTGATGTATGAACCCGTACGAACGCTGCTCGTACTCGAACCCGTGCCCGTCGTGCCGGCGTCCCGGTCGGTCGTGCCCTCCAGGCGTAAGCCCGCCACAATCCGAAATTTTTGCACGTTGAATGTATTCATGACATACCCGGCCGAGACCTTCTCCACATAGTCGAAGTTCTGACCCGAGGCATTTCGCTTGTTCGTGCTGTCAAAGACCTGCGGGGTCGCGGTAACAAGGTCATAGTTCACCGCAGGTCCGAAGGTGTAATTGTTGCCGTAATAGTTCGTATCCTTGAAGTCGTTCAGGAAGTTCGTCATCGAGTTCGCCGCGCTGCCCAGCGGCGCTACAGGCAGGTAGTACTTGGTGTCATTGTTGGCGAACTTGTGCACATTGCGAAACCGCCCGCCGAACTCCACCGTCCCCGAGTGCCCGGAAGCCGTATAGCTCGTCGCCAGCGATCCTCCAAGACCAAGATCCACCTCCGGATTGTAGTAATTGTTGATGCGCGACCCCGTGAACTCATACTGCGAAGGATCGAAAGGGTGGTACCCGGCAGGCGTGGTCAGCTTCGGCAACAGCGGGTTGCTGACATCCAGGCCGAACGGAATCGCATTGAGATTCGAGCTGGCGATTGGCGCGAAGCTCGCATCCGAGTACCCTCGGTCGCGAGTGCGGCCGACCGAACTCTCCGTGTCCCATGCCAACAGCGACCGGCCCAGAACGTGCCGGCCACCCAACTGCAAGCTCCCCAGGTCCTGCACGGGCCGGCGTATTTCAGCGCCGAAGCTGGTGCTGCCCGTCCCATCCGGCTGACCTGTGGGCGTGAACGTTGTGCCGAAGTTATAGTCCCAGCGGTTGCCGTAGTTATGGAAGAGAGCATACAGCCCCTTCAGATAAATGCTGGACGTATCGCTCAACCTATAGTCGATGGTCCCCGCGAAACCCAGGCGCGAGCGGTAGTACTGGTAGTCGCGCTCGTCGTATCCGCCGTTGACGACCGGAGCGGGCTCCACGTCGTTGATGCCGCGGCCATTCCAGTCGTACGATCCCGCAACGAGCACCCCGAGCTTCTTTCCGTCCAGAAACCGCTTTCCGATCGTCCCGTCAAATTGATACACAGGCCGTCCGCCAATGATCGGCGTATAGCCGCCCAGAGATTCCAGCGAAATCGTGGGTGCGTCGGCGGCGCTCTTCGTGCGCAGATCCACCGACCCGCCGATCCCGTCTCCTTCCATGTTGGGCTGCAACGTCTTGTTGATCTGCACGGACTCAACCAGGTCCGCCGGAATCAGGTCCAGCTTCACCTGCCGCACCGTCTCCGCCGACGCAATGTTCACGCCATCAATGGTCGTGTTGTTCAGCCGCGGCTCCGTACCCCGAATCTGTACATACTTGCCCTCACCCTCATCGCGCTCCAGCGTCACCGAAGGCAGCCGTCCCAGCGCGTCCGCAATGTTAGCGTTCGGAAGGCTCGTGATCACTTCAGCCGGAAGCACATTGATGATGTTGTCCGCGTTGATCGTCCGGTTGATCGCCTCCAACTCACCCCCTTCGCGTCCCGCATACACCTGCACATTCTGCACGTTCGACGCGATCGTCAGGGATACATCCACGCGCGAAAGCTGGCCCGGTGCGAGCGTCACGTCCTTCGAAAAGGGAGCAAATCCCGCATACGCCGCACCCACCGTATACTTTCCGGGCGCCAGCCCGACAATGGCGAATTGGCCCGTCGAGTCCGTGAACCCCGTCGCCTCGCCCGGCTCCACCGTGACCCGCACACCCTGAAGCGCTACGCCCTGCGAATCCATCACCGTGCCGGTCAAAGTGGCACGTCCGCCTTGACCAAAAATGGCAACACTGGGAAATAGGGCAAACAGAATGGCAAACAAAACGATGCGCTGGATCAACGACAATGGGGCCTCCCGACGTGTCGAGTTCGAACGCGGATCTCCCACAACCAGGGAGGCCGGTGTCTCGGAACGTCTGAAACTGAAGGTAAGGAGATTTTGTTGAAATCCCGTAACAGGACGATTGCAGTAACGTGAAACCGTCACACAAGTCGAATAACCCGCAACCCGCTCGGCAAAGTAAAATATGCGAAGTGCAACACCGCCTCAAACCCTCGCAATACGCCGTCCTCATCGCCATCATGCTCACCGCATCCGTAGGCGATTCCCTCCTCGCCCGCGGCATGGTCCAGGTCGGCCACGTCGACATCCACCACCTCTCCCTCCTCTGGCACGCCCTCTTCAACCCCTTCGTGGACGCCGGCATCGTCCTCCTCATCGGCTTTTTCGCCTGCTACACCACCGCCCTCAGTTGGGCCGACCTCAGCTTCGTCATGCCCGCCACCGCCTTCGGTTACGTCGTCATCGCGCTCCTCGGCAAGTTCTGGCTGCACGAGCAACTCACCCTCTCCCGCTGGCTCGGCATTGCGCTGATCGTCTCCGCAGTGGGCTTCGTAGCCGGAGGCCCCTCCCGCACCGAACACCCGGAACTCGACCAGATGGACGCCGGAGCCGCCCGCTGATGCACCCGGAGTCCATGCTCAAAGTCTGGGGCGTCATCGCCTTCGTCGCAGCCTTCGCCGTCGCCGGAGAAGTCCTCATCGCCTCCGGCATGCGCGACCTCGGCGACCTCGACCACATCCGCGCCCGCGCCGGCCTCCTCGGCACGATCCGCGCCGTGCTCTCCAACGTCAAATTCGTGATCGGAGCACTCTGCATGGCCTTCAACTTCTTCGCCATGCTCTTCGCCCTCTCCATCGCCGACCTCTCCCTCGCCGGCCCCGCCATCGCCTCGCTCACCTACATCGGCAACGCCATCGCCGCCAA